>JBGSLY010000025.1:0-9138 GCA_041740435.1 Parasphingorhabdus sp. | reverse complement strand
AAAAAAAGGGGACCGAAGCCCCCTTTTTCCGTAACTCACCGAATGGCTTTAGAACTTGAAGCCAGCACCAATACCATAACGCCGCGGATCGAGCGTGAAGATGTTGGTGAACAGACCCGATGACGCATCGGTCAGATACTGGCCGGTCACCGAATTGCTGTCGAAGATATTCTGGACAAACGCCCGGACAAACCACTTGTCTTCGTTTCCGTTCAACTGGATCTGGGCGTTCGCTTGCACAAAGCCTTTGATCTTGTTGATACGACCATTGAAGATGCTGCCCGTTTGGTCACCCGTGTAGGTGAGGTCCAAACGCGGAACCAGGGTCATGCCATTGTCGAACCGGGCGGTGTACTGGACACCGGCCGAAACCTTGGCAACCGGGGCTTGCGGCAGTTCATTGCCCTTGATGTTGACTTCTACACCTGGGCTGATGACTTCAATGCCGCCAAATGCACCGCCGATGGCTGCTGCCTGAGCCGTTAAAGCCGAGCAGATACCAAAGGCCCCCGTCGAAGCAATGTTGCTGTCGGCAGGGAATGCAACCGGAGCACGAAGGCCCACCGCCGCATTGATGGCGGTCACAAAGGCATTCGCACCGGCGGCATTGCCAGCGGTAGTCGGCACAACGGCACAGTTTGAACCATTGGTGATGTCCTTGATGATGACGGCATCGGCACGGCCACCCCCGGGATCGCGTGGGTTGCTGAAGAGTTGATCACCGGTGATTTTGGTCTTCAGATAGCTGGCACCGATATTGATCAACCAATCCGGATCGGGGCGGACAATCGCCTCCAATTCAACACCGAAGATATTGGCATCGATGGTATCGTTGACCGCCGTACGTGCGATAATGCGACTAATTTGCAAATCTTTGTACTTGTAATAGAAGGCCGTAGCGTTGAGCGACAAAGTGCCGTTCCCGAAGGTGTTTTTGCTGCCGATTTCAAACGAATCGATCGTTTCTTTGTCAAACGATTCAGGCACCGCGAAAATCGGTTGCAGAGGCGGGTTGATACCGCCCGATTTATAACCGCGTGAATAGGACGCATAAATCAAATTGTCCGGCGTAACCTGCCAATCCAATACCGCACGTCCAGTGATAGCGTTAAAACCAACGCTGCGTGTCTGGAAAATCTGATTGCCAACGGTTCCGGGGTCAGCGTCAAACGATCCGACAAACGGCGAGTCGAAAGCATCGCCGGTTTGGCTGAACGGAACAAGGAAACTGGCCAGCGTAGAACGTGCCCGAACCGATTTTTTGTCGTTGTTGTAACGAAGACCAGCCGTGAGTTTCAGCGTGTCGCTGATGTCAAAATAGACTTCACCAAAAATGCCGTAGGATTTCAGCGTAAAGGCATCTGTATTATTGCGGAAGAACGGGGTCCCCAAGGCCGATGGAGGTGCTCCGGCACCCAATGCGGTGAAGGTTCCGAGAACGCCGGTGATATAGTCAATCGCGAAAGCGTTCACATAATAGCTGTTTTCGCTAAATTTGCTTTTCGCATACAGCGCACCCAACAGGAAATTGAAGGGGCCATCGAAATCGCTGCTGATGATCGCTTCCGTCGACCAAGCAGAGGTATTTTGGTTGGACCTGTCGAGCGATATTGGTGTGTCAGAACATATCCGGTTGCCGCCGAAAGAGCCAAGACCCGTCGGATCGGTATCAGACGTGCACAATTGGCCAGCCGGACCACCGGGGATCAGCGCGTTGACGATCGGAGAAAAATAGGAAGCGGGAAGGCCAGGAACAAGGCCTGCTCCTGCGGCCGCCAATGCACCCAGTGCCGGAGCAAATCCGGCCCGATTAACGATCGAGGTATTATAATCCTGACGCGAATCCACCGTGGTTTCCTGATACGTGCCGCTCAGGCTAACCTGAATACCGCCGAAATTATGCTTCAGCTTTCCTTGAAGTTGCAACTCATCGGCAAAATATTCAGGGGTGAAATCCGTACGTACCGACCGTACGTCATTGGGCTCCACAAAGGTCGCGTGCGCATTGTCGGCAGGATTGTAAATGCTATTCAACCCGAAAAGGTTGCCCAGTGCCGGATTGCCGAGCGCAATGCCCAAAAATTCCCGCGATCCCAGCGTGCCAGTGAAGGTCGCATTGGTGTTGACCTTGCCGTAATCGAGCCGGTTATTCAGACAGCCCAGAACGCCAGTCGGATCGTTTTGACAGAGCTGTTTCTGAATGCGCGCACGGTCATCATTTTCCCGGAAATAGGAACCGAGAAGATCAATCGTGGTGTCGGGGGTTGGCTCCCAACGGATCGAGGCGCGAACCGAATAGAGATCACGGCCATCGATGCTGGTGTTGTTGAACAGGTTCTTCGTATAACCGTCCCGCTTCAGATAATATCCAGCCAAGCGGACCGCCAACGTATCGCCCAAAGGCACGTTGACCATGCCCTTGACCTTGATCGAGTTGAAATTGCCATATTCGGCTTCGGCAGAGGCGCCAAATTCGCCCAGTTTTGGTTTCGCCGACACGACGTTGACCACACCCGAAGTCGCGTTGCGGCCAAACAGGGTTCCCTGCGGACCGCGCAGAACTTCGATCCGTTCCAGATCGAAATATTCGGTTTCGAACAAGCGCGTGGAAAAGAGCGGCTCATCGTTCAAATGGATGCCGGTAGCACTGTCGCAAGTCACACCGACGCAAAGGTCACCGATGCCGCGAATGGTGAAGCTGGCGCTAGTGAAGTTGCTTTTGGTGAAGGAAACGTTGGGGAGAGTGAGCTGAAGATCGGAAGCGTTTTCAATCTGCTGTGCGTCGAGTGCTTTTGCGTCAAAAGCCGAAACCGCGATAGGAACGTCCTGTAGGCTTTGAGCCTGACGCTGCGCGGTAACGATGATGACATTGTCATCGATCTCGTCATCCTGAGCGTAAAGCGGGGTAACGGCACCAAAACCACTCAATGCGGTTGCCGCCAAAATCAATGATTTGCGCATAATCTCTCTCCCAATTTGCTGCCGACTTTTGTCTAACTGAGCAATTAAAAAGCCCAATCGGCGGGAATGTCAAGCGCATGCTGCATCTGGGGCAATTTTCATGTCATGTGTCGCTAATTTACCGCATATATGTTGCGGTTCCGGGATTATCGTTGCAATTTGCCGTGCGTTGGTTGAACGTGATCGCCAAATGCAATGGAAACAACAGGGTATATAATGTCCGACTGGCAAAACTATCTCGATGCGGTCAATGCTGCACCCGAAGGGCCACATATTGGGGCTTTTTTCGATTTCGATGGCACGATCATCTCGGGATATTCCGCCACATCGATGATCCGCGAAAAACTGCGCCGGCGAGAGGTGTCTGCCGAGGAGTTTATCGAAACCATCAACACTATTGCGCAATACAGCCTTGGCAATGTCGGGTTTTCCGGCCTGATGACGGCGGCAGCCAAGTTCATGAAGGGCGTGACCGAGCAAAGCTATATCGAATTTGGCGAAGAGCTGTACGAGCGCCACATCGCGCGTAAAGTCTATCCCGAATCGCGGGCATTGGTCGCCGCGCATCTGGCCAAGGGGCATACGGTGGCGATTATTTCCTCCGCCACGCCCTATCAGATCGAACCCGCCGCGCGTGACCTTGATATCGATCATATCCTGTGTTCGCACTATGAGATCGAGAATGGCGAATTCACCGGCAATATCATCCGACCGCTTTGTTTTGGCGAAGGCAAGGTTTGGGCCGCCGAGCAACTGTCCGAAGAATATGGCGTCGATCTGGAGCAGACATTTTTCTACTCCGACAGTCAGGACGATCTGGAGCTGTTGGAGCGGGTCGGTAAGCCGCGTCCGTTGAACCCCAATAAAAAGCTGACCGAAATTGCGCAGGAGCGTGGATGGCCTGTGGAAAGTTATAACAGCCGGGGTCAAGCGACCGCGACCGAATGGGTTCGGACGCTGTATGCGACTGGCTCCATCGTCGGTTCTTTTGTCGCCGGGCTGCCGATCTGGGCCCTGACCGGGTCGCAGAAGGAAGCGATCAATTTCTCAACCGGCCTGTTCGGCGATTTGGCCACTGCATTGGCCGGGGTTGAACTCGATGTGACGGGTGAAGCGCATTTGTGGGCGGCGCGGCCATGCATTTTTGTGTTCAACCACCAAAGCAAAGCCGATGTGATGATCATGGCCAAGCTGGTCCGCAAGGATATCGGCGGGGTCGCCAAAAAGGAAATCCGCGATACACCGATTATCGGAAAGCTGTTTGAAATGGCGGGCACCGTGTTTGTGGACCGCAGCAATTCGGTAAGCGCCATTAAGGCGATGGAACCTTTGATCGACGCGATCAAGGTTGATGGGAAATCGATCTGCATATCCCCCGAAGGGACAAGAACGCTCTCTCCTAAGCTGGCACCGTTCAAAAAGGGCGCGTTTCATCTGGCGATTCAGGCCGGTGTGCCAATGGTGCCGATCGTTATCCACAATGCCACCGATGTCGCACCGAAGAACGAATTTGTTATGCGCGGCGGAACCGTCAAAGTGGACGTGTTGCCGCCGGTCGATACCAGCGGCTGGTCGGTGCGGACGATCAACCAGCACGTTGCCGAAGTGCGCAAAATGTTTCTTGATGCGCTGGGGCAAAGCGATGAGGAGCGACCGGTCCCGGCACGTGCCCGCCAAGTGGCGCCCAAAGCAAAGCCGGCACCAAAAGCCAAGCCAGCCAGCTCTCGCGCAAAGGCCAAATCGCCGCCCGCAAAAAAGCGTTCCCGTCCCGCTGTGCCAAAGGGGTGAGCGAAGATATGCACGAGCGGGAAACAGGCACGCTAAGAAATGGACGCGACATGACATCCCGGACGGAACGGAAATAGCGCGATGGATCAGGCCACCAGCATCGAAGTGCGCGGCCCGTTACTGCACGATGGTCCAAAGCTGTTCGTGATCGATGCCCGCAACCGGGTGGAACGCCAGTATTTGCTCGATTGGTTGCACAGTTCGTTTCAGGAGGGTGGCCCCGGCAAGCGTCTCAATCTGGTGACATTGTCGCTGGCAAAAGAGTTGCATGATCTGGATTTATCGGACCTGTCCTCTCGGTTGGACTGCGATCCCAATACGTTGATTGTGCCGTTGCGGATCGCTTGGCGTGTACCGAATTTCCAGGTCGACCGGGCGATGAAACTGCGCCATTTGGTGTTCGGCAATCCCCGGCAACCGGGCAGCTTGCGGGCCAGGATTATTCTATTACGCGACCGCCGCCGTGCGCATTGTTTGATGGGCGAACCCGCGACTATTGCCGCGCTGCAAAGCCGTTTTGCGGCGCTGGGTGCCGAAGAGGAAGCTGCCACTTCCAGTGAATTTACCAGCTTTGTCGCACGTCAAGCCGGACTGGCGCTCGATCGCGCCGAACGCGGATTGCGGGGGAGCCGGTATAAAGTGCCGCGCTATGTTGCCGAAGGCCTGCGGACCAGTCCCAAGTTTCGCGGGGCGTTAAAGCAGCTGGCGGAGCAAACCGGCAAATCCAGTGCCGAGTTGCAGCAAGAGGCGCGCCAGTACATGAAAGAGCTGATCGCTACGCCAACAGCGATGTTCATCGATCTGCGCGCCCGATTCGAAAAATTCATGCTGGGTCAAGGCTATGACGAGCAATGGAATTATCGCAGCGAGGACCTCGACCGGCTGCGGATGGTGATGCGCGATCATCCGACATTGGTGCTTTTTACGCACAAAACCTATATCGACGGGACCACACCCAGCTATTTGATGCACAAGAACGACCTGCCGATGCTGCATCTGTTCGGCGGGATTAATCTCGACATGTTCGCCTTTGGCACCTTTTTCCGCCGCTCGGGAACGATATTCATTCGGCGCTCTTTTCAGGACAATCCGGTCTATAAACTGGTTCTGCGCCACTATATCGGTTATTTGCTCGAAAAGCGTTTTCCGATGTCTTGGGCTTTTGAAGGCACGCGTTCGCGGCTCGGCAAATTGATGCCGCCTCGGTACGGCTTGCTGAAATACGTGCTCGACGCCGCGTACGATACCCAGGTCGAGAACGTGCATATCATTCCGTTCGTCACCAGTTTCGACCTCATCCGCGATGTAGAGGAATATGCCAGCGAACAAAGGGGCCGGGTGAAAAAGCCCGAATCCTTCAAATGGTTCATCGGCTATATTCGCAGCTTGCGGGAGCCGATGGGCAAAATCCATATCGATCTGGGCGAACCGGTAGTCGTCAAACAGGCGCCTGATCCGGACGACAAGCTGATGCTGTCGAAACTGGCGTTTGAAGTGTCGGTGCAGGCCAATAAAGTAACGCCGCTGACGATGACATCGGTGATGTGCCTGTGTCTGCTTGGCGCGGCACCGCGCGGGGTAACGTCCCAGGAATTGCACGTGCTGCTCCCTTGGGTCATTGGCTGGGCCAAGGAACGCGGCATCCGCATGTCCCCCGATCTGGACGTGTTTGACGAAGAACAATTGACCTTGACCGTCGACCGATTGGTGGAGAGCGGTCTGCTGCTGCGATACGACCAAGGCAGCACCATCGTTTATTCGGTTGAGCCCTCCAAACACCCGATGGCCAGCTATTACCGCAATACCATTGTCCATCATTTCCTGAACAAGGCGATTTTGGAACTGGCCATATCCAAGGTGCGCGAAAACGAGAGTGGCGACTTGACCGCCGCCTTCTGGGCAGAAGCGGATCGGCTGCGTGACCTGTTCAAGTTTGAATTTTTCTACCCGGCCAAGGTCGAGTATCGTAATAATCTGGAAGCGGAACTCAACAGGATCGACAGTGACTGGCAGGCAAAGTTAGCAGCGGGCGGCCCCTTGCTGAAGGCGCTGCGCACCCGTTTCCTGCCCTTCATGGGTCACGCAGTCTTTTTGCCCTTTGTTGAGGCCTATTCTATAGTGTTCGACATTTTGGCCCGTTTGGAGCAAGGCGCGGTGATCGATCAGAAGACGCTGGTCAAACAGGCTTTGGCGGAAGGGCGACAAGCCTATCTGTTGCGGCGAATTACCAGTGAGGCCTCGATTGGCAAGATCCTGTTTGAAAATGGCTTTGAGCTGGCGAAAAACCTGCAACTGGCGGGGGAAACAACGGCGGAAACGCGGCTTGCACGGCGCAATATCCTTGCCGAATTTCGGGCCTTGTCGCGCAGGATGGAGAAACTAAGGCTGGATACGCTGGCTTTGGCGGATAGAATGGACCTTTAGAATGATTTGGGGGGGGCGATCATGATGCAGCAACTGAGCGCGCAGGATGCACAATTTTTGTACATCCAAAATGAGAGCAATCGGACCCACGTGATGGGGGTCTATATCTATGATCCCTCAACCGCGCCGGGCGGCAAAGTCCGCTTCAAAGACATTTTGGCGCATATGCAAAAGCGCATCCATGTGTCGCCGGTTTTTCGTCGCAAGCTGTATCGCCTGCCGCTCGACATCGACCATCCTTATTGGGTGGACGACGAAGATTTTGATATCGAGACTCATATTTTCCATGCGCGGCTGCCCGAACCCGGCGACTGGCGGCAGTTTTGCATCATGGTGGCGCGGCATTTTTCCCGGCCGATGGACATGCACCGGCCGCTATGGGACATGTTTGTGGTGGAGGGCTTAGACCGGCTTCCGGGTGTACCCAAGGGCAGCTATGCGTTGCTGCACCGCACGCATCATTGCGCTATCGATGGCACATCGGCGCTGCAAATGTTCCTAAGCGTCAGCGACGCCGATCCCTTTGGTACGCCAGTCGTTCCGCTCCCGGAAGACGAAGGGGCGAGCAACCCTGCGCCTTCCATCGCCAAAGTAATTTCCCGGGCCATAGAAACCAATATGAACTCGCCGGTCAAGTTTATGCAGGCGCTGGCAAAGCTTACTCCCACCATGGTGCAGGCGGCGCAGAAAAACTTGACCGAGCGCCAATCGGGAAGCGACAGCGCGGTTCCGCAAACGCGTTTCAATGTGCCGGTATCTCCGCACAAAATGTTCGAAGGCTTTTCGGTCCCACTGGAGGATTTTAAAGGTATCCGCAAATTGGCGGAAGGTTCGACCATCAACGATGTGGTTCTGGCGATAGTGGGCGGCGGATTGCGGCGCTATTTGGAAGCGCACAACGAATTGCCCGACACGTCTTTGGTCGCGGTGGCGCCAGTAAACTTGCGCAAATCGGCGAGTGAAGCCAAAACGCCGGGCAATAAGATCAGCGCGATGACAGTGAAACTGTCGAGCGACATCGCCGATCCTGTGGAACGTTTGAACGCGGTTTGTCATACAACGCGCGAAACGAAGCAGGCCAAAACGGGTCTGAGTGCGCGTGTCATGACCGACCTGACCCAGCATATTCCTGGCGCGACCATGGCGGCGGTGGCGCGGATCGTGACCTCGGAACGCTTTGCGCCAAGGCAGACCAATTTGTTTGTGTCCAATGTTCCGGGGCCGCAGCACGATGTTTATATGAACGGTGCGCGGCTGGTTGATCAATACGGACTGGGGCCGCTGGCGCACAATATGGGGCTGTTTGTCGCTGCTTTGAGTTACAAGGGCAATATCACCTTCAGCATCACGTCCGAGCGGAAGATCATGCCCGATATCGAATTTTTCCGCCAATGTTTGCAAGCTGCGTTCGAAGAATATCGCGAGCTTGCAAAAGCGGCACCCACTTCACCGCCGGTCGCAAAAGCACGAACGCGCAAGCCAGCGCCAACCAGCGCCAAGCCGAAATCTGCGCCATCGCGCCCGCGCAGGGCCACAGCATCCAAGGCCAAGTAATCATGATTTTGAATTCCACTCTCCGGCTGGAAAAGGCCATGGATCAAGCGAAATCTTATGCCGAATGGGCCGATGCGGCAAAGGCACACGACCGCGCTACGGGCATCGACCTTTGGCAGGCCGACGACGCCAGCAAGCATTTCGACCATGTCTCCATCCGCCGCCGGTTGGAACGGCTGCGGACTTTGTGGAAAAAGCAGGACAATGCTGGCCTGCTCTACGCTCTCAATGAGGGTATTCACGGCAATATGGACGGCATGGGCAATATCCGGCTGTTCCAGAAAGCCAAGTTCGGAACAAAGGCGCTCATTCAGGACTATGTCGATGCCATCGTCAATTCGCTGGAGTATCTGGCGAGTGACAAGGTCGACGATATCGGTTTCGAAGAAAAGCTCGATTTTTTCAGGCGTG
>JBGSLY010000024.1:0-2115 GCA_041740435.1 Parasphingorhabdus sp. | reverse complement strand
CCCGTCAACCGCAATTACCGCGCCGGTCAGGAAGTCGAGATCGCCCCTGAGGCGATCGACGACTGGGGCTATTTCCGCGAAGACGTCGCACAAGGCAATTACGTCACCCGCCTGATGCTGGAAACCGCCCCCGCCGGAGTTGCGAAGCGGCAGCGGGAGGCGATGGGGTGGTGAGGCGCAATCGGCGACTGACATAATTGCGCACACGCCCCGAGCAAACCAAGATTATCCTAACATCCACCCCGCGATCACGGCGACCACGACGGCCTGCATGATCGCGGTTCGGTGCAATTCGCGGGAGAAGGGTTGCTTGCGCGTCTTGTGCCGGAACACGGCGCGGCCCAGATAGGCCCCCAAGGTGCCGCCGAAAAACGCCCAACCAAGCAAAGCCCCCTCCGACACCCGCCACCCCCCAGCCTCCGCGCGCAACTTGTCGATACCGAACAGCATGAAGGTCCAGATGTTGATCAGCACAAATGCGGCGATGATGTTGGGGAGGGTGAGGAGGGCGGTGATGTGCATCAGTGTCAAATCCTTTGCTCTCTTGTCGGTACTTTCATGCTATCAGCCAATATGGACAGCGCCGGATTCAGAACGATTACAGTAGGAACGCTTTATTTTACGTTGATCTTTGCCCTTGACTTTGTCCTTGGAACTTTGCGGACACTATGGCTTGCGCCGTTGATCGGTAAAACGCTCGCGGTGTTGGTCGAGCAACCCTTGATGCTGACGGCAAGCTGGTTTGTGGCGGGTTGGCTGGTTCGGCGGGGCGGCATTGTCACAACGCGCGAACGTGCGGCCATGGCCGGCGCGGCATTCCTGCTGCTGATTATCGTAGAGCCTGTGTTTGCCGCGTTGTTGTTCGATCAATCGCCCGCAATGTGGTTGCAAGGCGTGTTCACGATGCCGGGGCCAATTGGGTTAGCGGGGCAGATAGCGTTGGCCCTGATGCCGCTGGTGGTGAAGCGGAAATCGGCAGCGGCAGGTTAGTAGCGGTCATACAGCGCACCATCGCTACCCATCACGCCGCCGCCTTCCGCGCCACCGTCTGATCCCCACGCCCGGCCAGCAACCCCGCAATAGAGATATCCTCGTCGAGTTCGTCCCAATGTAGACCGTCGCGGCTGAGTTCGACTTTTTCGCGTTGTTCTGGTGTGCCATGAAGCAACCGGGGAAACCAAGCGAGCGGCACGCCAAGGGTTCGACCATCGTCGAGGTCGACCCAAAAACTATCCTCGTCAAAACGGACCGCCATTGGCTCAGGAGAAAAAGTCATTCCATGCCCTTTCAATCTCATCACGTCTGCCCTCTACAATCAGGGTCAAGCGCCGCTGTTCTAACGGAGTGAAGCCGCGATTATAAGCGAGATTCACTTTTGGCCAAAGCCAAAACTTCGCATTGTCACGGCCCCGTCGGACATGGATATGCGAGGGCTCTCTGGGGTCGCCTTCGTCCGAATAAAAATGGAAGCGATATCCATCCTGACGAAAGACGACTGGCATCCTCCCTACTCCGCCGCAACCCCCGCTTGTGCAAACATATCCACGCCGTCATTCTCCGCGACGATCTCTGCGCCGACCGCTTTCTTTTTGCGCTTGTCGAAGCTGTCCCACACTTCGTTCCAATTGCCGCGGGTGGCGCCTTTGGAATATTCGGTGGCGCGAGTTTCGAAGAAATTGGCGTGTTCGACGCCGTTGAGCAGCGGCGCGAGCCAGGGGAGCGGGTGGTCTTCGATCATATAGATCGCGTCAAAGCCCAGCTGTCCCAGCCGCCAGTCGGCGATATAGCGGATATAGCGTTTGATTTCCTTGGCGGTCATGCCGCTGACCGGTCCGTCGGCAAAGGCGAGGTCGATGAACGCATCCTCCAGCCGCACGGTTTTTTGGCAGCAGTCGATGATATCCTCGCGCACCGCCTTGGTCAGGCACTGACGCTCGGCGCAAAAGGCGTGGAACAGCTTGGTGATGCCTTCGCAGTGCAGGCTTTCGTCGCGCACGCTCCAGCTGACGATCTGGCCCATGCCCTTCATCTTGTTGAAGCGCGGGAAGTTCATCAGCATCGCAAAGCTGGCGAACAGCTGCAACCCTTCGGTAAAGCCGCCAAACATGGCGAGGG
>JBGSLY010000023.1:0-5191 GCA_041740435.1 Parasphingorhabdus sp. | reverse complement strand
TTCCTGACCGGCGCGGTAATTGCGGTTGACGGGTTGGTTGGCCAGTGTGCCGAATATCCGGCCGCCACGCCAAGATAGCCGTCAATTCGGCGGGTAGAATATCGCCCGCATCCATCGATATCATCTGTCCCAGCTTCATCGCTGCCCCGCGCAGTTTGGACAGCTGGTCGGTGACGCGCCGGGCATTCGCCGGCGTCAGCAACAGATCGGACATGCGCGGACGCTCTCCGCTTGCCAATCTGCGCGCTCCTTCGGCCAGCACACCGCCCGGGACACCGCTCGCCAACTGCCCAAAAGAAGATAATCGCGACATCCGACTGGACGGCACTTTGCGGTATTAGTCAGAACTCATTTCAATACCTTTTGCAGCCGCGGCCTGATCTTCAGGAAATACCCATAGGCCCAGTTCAATAAACGTTCCGCCCCCGGAACCCGCGCGGCCATGCCGAGCGGCCAGAGCAGCGGAATCGCCCTCCACATCGCGGCAAAGGCGGCTGCACCCGACAACATCTTACCATTTTCCATCGCATGAAAACGGGCCAGCATCTCCACCCGATCCAATGGGCAGGTCGTTTCTGGATTTGCCGCGTCCACAAATAATATACGTCCCCGCCAATCCAGACGGCGCATCAACGTAATCTCCTTTCGGCACAGCGGACAGTCTTGATCATACCAAACAGTTATCAGGGACATATGCCAAAACGCCTTCTAAAATGTTACAATGCTTTTTTCCCTAGCAGTGTTCGAGTATCAATCCCTGCGAAATAAAAATCAGTGGCACACCGTTGGTTTGAACAGATCCAAAAATGAATAGAAATATCTTGAAGAAATTATCTAATGGTCAATCAGAACTGCCAGCAACCTGTCCATTTGGAAAATCACGTGCTCGCAATGGCGTCTAACAATCATGCCTTTGGGCCTAGGGGATTGCGAAACGAAGATGAGATGCTGCACAACAATTGGATCCCCCGTGAGGATTCGAACCTCAATTGACGGAGTCAGAGTCCGTAGTCTTACCATTAGACGACAGGGGAATGTTGAGGGGCGTGTATTGTGCTGGAATCTGCGTGTCAAGGGGCTTAGGTCGGTGCCAGCATTACGCCCCATTGCGCCGGCACAGCCGGCAGATGGTGTCCCATATTGGCAGTCATGACCTGAGCCGGGGTTGTGGTGCTAAAGGGGTTTAAGAACCTGTCTTCACAATGCAATCATTGAAATGGTATCACATTCAGGGCCGCCGACCTTAGAGCACAGAGACGTTGCGGCCTTTTTTGGGTTAGCTTTACCCAGTATCGATGCAGACAGGATTTCGGTAACCAATGTCCCGCCCGGGGCGAATACCGGCTTAGTAGGGCAATAGAATTAAAGGAGGAAATGGCATGGAACCAGCGACTTTGGGAGAGGCGATTGCTCTGCAACCGCAATGGCTGATGATCTGGCTGGCGGTGCTGGCGGGAACCAATCTGGCTGCGGTGCTGTTTATCATCGGCCGGACCAAGGATACGGCGGGCCAAGGCCGTTGGTTCATCCGCCCCGAAGCTATCGCTATCCTGGCCGCGTTTTTCGCCGCCGGATCGTTGATGGAATATCTGTATCAGCACTATGGCTATGTCCGCCTGCTGGGTCTGGCGCATCTGGTATTCTGGGTACCGGTATACGCCTGGATCGCGCTCAAACGCCGCTATCTGCACCCAATGCGCAGCACATTGTTCGGCAAATATCTGCTTCTCTATTTTGTGGTTTCCGGCGCGTCACTGATCATCGATGCGGTGGATGTTGTGAGGTATTTTGCTGGATTTTGAATATCGGGCTCAATTTCGGCCTTTACATCTATTATTCGATCCCTTAGCGAAGCCTGCGATCAACCTGACCAAAGGAGGCTGTGTTATGTTTTTTATCGCATTATTCGCGCCTCCCCCATTGGTTTAGTCGGGGCGTAAAACCCCCAGCCGACCGACAGCTTTTGACTGACGGTTTTCCTGCATTTGAATTTATGTACACCGAGCCTCTGTGTCAGGTGTACGAGGGGTGATACCCATGTATATTCGATTTGTTTCGCCTGTGCGGCTGGATAGCTGCAGGGGTCATTGCGGTATTTTCCAGTCAGCTATCGATATTGTTTACGATAACGATACGCCTGAGCACATTTATCTGCCGCTGCGCGAATTACTGGATTGGTTCAATACCAACTTACCAAAGCCGCAAGAGAGTGTTTTTTCTATGCGCTCATGCCGTAAGTATATTGAAGTTGGTATCTGCTGGTTCCGTGATGATGCACGGGAAATGATTCGCAACGCGCAAGTGATGGCGGCAATTCTAAAGGAATGCGACATTCAGATTGTTCAGATTGCAACGCGCAACCCCGGTCAACTGCTCTATCGCGACGACTATCAAATTGTGGCCAAGCCATGCAGCACTACGCCGGTCGCGTGGCACTAACCAGAGGAGGATAAAATGAAAATATTTGATCGCTTTGAAAACAGCCCAAGCTTTCGAACGGACTTCTAAACGCCGTCGGGGTTTCCCGAGTGAAACACAAGTTAAGCGCGGTTATCGCACGATACGAGGTGGCGAAATCGAACTCAACGAAAAGCTCGGCCGCAACGATCCCTGTCCGTGTGGTTCGGGGAAAAGATTTCAAACGTTGTTGCTTGGCTAGCGGTCAACTCGACGGCGCTCTCCGGCACGATTATTGGCGGTAGGGGGGGGGACGGGGCCTTGCATCATTGCAGTGGCCCTGTCCTAATCCATCGCCGAATAGCGGCTCGCCCATGGTTGTGCGGTTTCGATCTGGGTTGCGAGTTGCAGCAGCAGCGCCTCTTCACCCGCCCGTCCGACAAATTGTGTACCCATGGGCAGGCCATCCGCGTTCCAACATAGCGGCAGATTGATCGCGGGCTGTCCGGTGTCGTTTTGAAGTGCGGTAAAGGAGATATAGTCGAGCATTGGCGCAAACCCCTTTTCCACGTCTCCTTCATCGATATCAAATTCGCCGATAGACATCGGCGGCTTGCCGAGCGTGGGGGTGATCCAGGCATCATATTTGACGTGCCAGCGCGCCACTTCGCGCGTTACCTGCTGGATACGGAGCAGCGCCATCTGATACTGGGCCGCAGTCACCTGCTTGCCCGCCTCGCATAGACCCAGTGTCAATCCTTCCAGATTGTCGAGGCTTGGCTTCTGCCCGGTCAATTCTGCGATATAGTCGACCTGCATGGTAAGGCCGCTGGTCCACAGCGCCATAAACGGTTCGAACAGCGAATCCTGATCGACCGCGGGTGACGCCTCCTCAACCTTGTGACCCAGCGACTGGCAAAGCTTTGCCGCCGCCTCAACAGCAGCCACAACATCGGGATGCAGATCGCCGCCGCCCATCCGGGTGCGGGCAAAGGCAATGCGCAGCTTGCCCGGGTCCTTGCCCGCCGCCTTTGACCATGATCGCGGCCCATGCGGCGCGGCATAGGGATCGCCCAGATCGGGCCCGGCGACGCAGTCGAGCATGGTGGCGGCGCAAGCGGGAGTTTAGGGCGCGTTTGGCTATGATGCGCCTGGGACAGGCGCGGCGCGTTAAACAGATTTCAACGCATGGCGGCGATACTCGCTGCGAACTGGAGAGAGCCCATGTCAGCGATCATCATCGGCGCGATCGCCGCCCTTGTCGGATATTTCCTCTATCGGCACTTTGCCGGCGGCGCGGGGGCGGTGTTTGAGAAGGACGACCCGCGATTGCTGGCGGCCAAGACAGAGGCCCGCGGCAGCCTACCCGCATTCTGGGCCGCGCTGGAAGAAGGCGACCCCGCCAACCGAGACTTCATGCTGAAATTCAACCTGAACCACGGCAGCGGGCTTGCCGACAATGAGTCGATCTGGGCGGTCGAAGTGGAGCGGCGTGACGGCCGGATATTTGGCAAGCTGGGCAACCAACCCGTCAACCGCAATTACCGCGCCGGCCAAGAAGTCGAGATCGCCCCCGAAGCCATCGACGACTGGGGCTATTTCCGCGAAGACGTCGCACAAGGCAATTACGTCACCCGCCTGATGCTGGAAACCGCCCCCGCCGGAGTTGCGAAGCGGCAGCGGGAGGCGATGGGGTGGTGAGGGTTGGGATTATCCCAAAAGCTTTGCAGCTTGATTCGCGAATTTTGGTGACTGGTGCGGAATTTTGGTGTCGGGCGCGATATCTCCGAACTTGGCAAAGCCCAGCGCCGTGATTGCTTCTGTCCGGTACCTGTCCTGCCGAGCAGGAATGGCGAAATCCAGATGCCCTATCGCTGATCAGTACCGGTCGATCGAGCAGACCGGTGGTTCGGAATACCAGCATCAACGGCGCGGCCTTTTCGGCCCGAACAATCAGGCGCAGGCTCGACCCCGGCGAAATGCGGGCGGGACCAGTGGGCGCGGCAATTCCCAGCGCGCTGGCTAGTGTGGGCGGCTGGTGCGCCGGATCGGACTGCGGCAGGCCCGAAGTGATGCTGAAGTTCTGCCGAAGGTCAAAACCCGCGTCCGCCGCGATACCCGCCTGCTGCGCCAAGGCGTCAATTTCGGCGAGCGCAATCAGGGATTGTTTCCTCAGCTTAGCGCGCAGCCCCTCTCCAACTGCGCCTAGCCGCCAAAGCGGCAAGGCTTCGTATCCTCTCCCTATGGGAGAGGGGATTTAGCCGATCCCCACGAATACATCACCTTGTATTCCCGGCCCAGCCCATTCACAACCGCGCCATGCCGCATCCCACCCCTCCATCCGCCCCCCGCAAACCCACGCTGATCCTGGCGGGCGGCGGGCATGCGCATTTGGCGGTTTTGGAGCAATGGGCGCGGCGGCCGCCGGAATGTTCGACAATCCTGATCACGCCGGAACCGTATCTCGAGTATTCGGGCATGGTGCCGGGATGGATGGCGGGGTTTTACGCGCTGCCGGAATTGCAGATAGATTTGCGGGTTTTGGCGCGGCGGGCGGGGATCGGCTTTGTGCAGGATGCGGTGGTTGGCGGGGATGCGCGGGCCAGGACGGTGACGTTGCAATCGGGCGCGGTAATGCCGTTCGATCTGTTGTCGCTGGCGGTGGGCGGGCGGATTGCGGGTCTGTCGGGCGGCGCAGGGGCTCCGAATATCCTGCCGATCCGGCCAATGGCGGACTTTATCCGCGCATGGCCATCGGTGATGCGGGAAGCCAAGGACAAGGGCTCCTTATCTC
>JBGSLY010000022.1:0-6948 GCA_041740435.1 Parasphingorhabdus sp. | reverse complement strand
ATTTCCTGACCCATAGGACAAGCCTGCGCAAAAAGGCAAGTAGCACAAATCGCTTGTTGACATACCAACTGGTTGGTATGTTGCAATGATGATCCCGAATCAACCCTTTCGCGCGCCCCCGACCAATGCCCGGGAGAAATTGCTGGAGGCGGCGGTGCGGCTGATCCGGGCGCGGGGCTTTGCTGCCACTTCGGTCGATCAACTGTGCGCCGAGGCCGGCGTGACCAAGGGCGCGTTTTTCCATCATTTCCGCAGCAAAGAGGCGCTGGGCGTGGCGGCGGCGGACTATTGGTCAGCCAGCACCAGCGCCTTTTTCGCGCTCGCCCCTTATCACCGGCTCGAGGACCCGGTGGACCGTGTATTGGGCTATATTGATCTTCGGATCGCGCTGATTTCCGGGCCGGTGGAGAGTTTTAGCTGTGTGGCCGGGACAATGGTGCAGGAAGCGTTCCGGACCAGCGCGGTGATCGCCGCCGCGTGCCGCGAAAGCGTCTATGGTAACGCGAAAGCGCTGATTGGCGATATTGCGGCGGCGCTGGAGCAGCAAGCGGTGAACGAGCCGACGGCGGAGAGTTTGGCCCTGCATATCCAAACAGTCATTCAGGGCGGTTTTATCATGGCAAAACTGGGCGGCGGCGCGGACATGGCGCGCGACAGCTTGCTGCATTTGCGGCGGTATTTGGCGATGCTTTTGGGAAGGGGCTTTTGAAAAGGAGCGAGGGATGAGCGAGGCAATGACCCATGAACTGAGTGTAACGCGGCTGATCGTGGCCAGTCCACAGACCGTTTGGTCGGTGATGGTCGACCGCATGGGGGAATGGTGGTGCCCGGTCCCGTGGCGGGCGGAGATTGACGTGCTGGAAAAACGCGCCGGGGGCCGCTGGTTGACCACGATGTACGGCCCGGACGGGGAGGTGCATCCACATGACGGGCTGATCCTAGCGTGGGACGAAGGCCGCCGTTTTGTCAGCACCGATGCGGTGCTCTTCGATCCAGCAACCGGGGACTTTTTGCCTTCAGGGCCTTTCATGATCGGATGCTGGCAAATCACAGCTGAGGGGGAGGGAACGCGCTACACCGCGATAGCGCGGCACTGGACCATAGAAGCAATGGAGCAGCATCGGGACATGGGATTTGAACAAGGCTGGATGGCCTGTGCCGACCAGTTGGCGGTGCTTTGTGAGGGAGGAAAACTATGACCAAAATGATTTTCGTCAACCTGCCGGTCGTCGATCTGCCCAAATCGGTGGCGTTTTATGAGGCGCTGGGCTTTGCCCAAAACCCTACATTTTCTGATGAAACGGCCGTTGCTATGGTGTGGAGCGAGACGATCCATGTGATGCTGTTGACGCATGATAAATGGAACAGCTTCACCACCCGGCTTATCCCGCCAAACGACAGCAGCCAGGTGATGCTGGCCTTATCGCTGGGCAGCAGAGCGGAGGTCGATGCTATGAACGAAGCCGCCGAAGCGCATGGTGGTGTTGCGGATATTAATCCGCCGCAGGACCACGGCTTTATGTACGGCCGCGATTTTCTTGATCCCGATGGGCATATATGGGGACCGTTCTGGATGGACCAGGCGGCGATGCCGCCCGCTGCTTGAGAGAGGCTACATGCCAGTTGATCCCAATGCCGAAATCGAAATCACCGCCTTCAAATGGGTCCCGCCGTTCGCACAAGGATATGTCAAAGATCTGCGTATCCGCTGGGCGTTGGAGGAAATCGGCCAACCGTATCGTGAGCGTTTGATAGGGGGAATTTTCGAAGACCAGCCACCGGAATATCTGGCGGATCAACCTTTCGGCCAAGTGCCGGTGTATAAGGAAAATGGCCTGAACTTGTTTGAAACGGGTTCGATCCTGATCCACATTGGTGGTCGGGATGAGCGCCTTTTGCCGCGCGATTCCGCCGGGCGCGCGCGCGCGATCAGTTGGATGATGGCAGCCTTGAACAGCGTCGAACCGGTATTGTCTGCGCTGATGTTGGTCGGTCATGCTGGCGACGGTAAGCACTGGGCGGATGACGTCAAAGACGCCGTTCGACCGTTTGCCGAAAAGCGGCTGGCGATGCTGTCGCAAGCGCTTGGCGAGCGGGAATGGCTCGAAGACCGCTTCACCATTGGCGATCTTGTGATGATTGACGTGCTGCGCAATGCGCCGGAGGATGAACTTGTGCCCGCGCACGCCAACCTTGCCGCCTATGTCGCGCGCGGTATAGCGCGACCCGCGTTTAAAGCAGCCATGGCGGCGCAGATGGCGGCGTTCGAACGGCATGCGCCCTAGGCGGCGTAAATGGAAATGTAAGGAAAAAAAAGGAGAGGACCAATGACCAACAAACATGGCGATTTTATCTGGTACGAACTGCTGACCCCCGATCAGGATGCGGCGCGGGTGTTTTACGAATGCGTCGTCGGCTGGACAATCGACGGCCCGGCACCGGGCGATGATATGGACTATCGGATGATCAGCAGCGCGAGCGGGCCGATTGCTGGCGCGATGACATTATCGCCGGAAATGCAGGCGGGCGGGATGCCGCCTTGTTGGCTGGGCTATGTCACCGTCGATGATGTCGACGCCTGTGCTGCTCACGCCATTACGTTGGGTGGTAAGGCGTTGATGGAGCCGTGGGAAATTCCCGGTGTAGGCCGCGCTGCTTTATTGGCCGATCCTCAGGGTGCAATGTTTTATATCATGAAGCCGATTCCCCCGGCGGGCAATCCCGATGCGGTCAGCACCAGCTTTGCCGCGACTGAGCCCATGGTTGGCCATTGCGCGTGGAACGAACTGATGACCAGCGATCCGGCGGGAGCGAAAGCCTTTTACGGAGCGCTGTTCGGCTGGCAGCAAGAAGGTGGCATGGATATGGGGCCGCTCGGCCAGTATGAATTCTGGCAGGCAAGCGAAGGGCGCTTTACTTTGGGTGCTCTAATGTCGCAGATGCCCGGAGCGGAATTTACCGTTTGGAGCCATTATTTCCGGGTGCTCGATATTGATGTCGCCATCGCCGCGATCACGGCTGGCGGCGGCAAAATCTTGCAAGGGCCCGATCCAATTCCGGGCGACGAGTTTTCGGTGAATGCCATGGATCCGCAGGGGGCGGCGTTTTCGTTGGTAGGAGCGCGAGTTTAGGCCAGTGGTGGACCAAGCAACCCCCAATCTCCCTTCGCGCGATTTTGCGACGACCTCGGCTTTCTTTGCCAAGCTCGGTTTTGTTGAGAGCTGGCGCGATGCTAGCTGGATGATATTGGAACGCGGCGCGTTGACGCTGGAATTCTTTCCTTATCCCGATCTCGATCCTTATCGCAGCAGCTTTGGCTCTTGCCTGCGCCTTGATGATGTCGATGCCTTTTATGCGGTATGCAAATCGGCAGGTATTCCGGAAAAGGACACGGATTTCCCGCGGCTCCAACCCGTGAATCAGGAACATTGGGGCGGAAGGGTCGGCGCACTGCTCGACCCCGATGGATCGCTACTGCGGCTGATCCAGAATGACTGATCCGCATTTCGAGCGCGTGGCGCTGCTGGCGGCGCTTTTGCCCGAGGTTGCTCGTTCGACTTCCTATCGGACACCTTCTTTGAAGGTGTGCGGCAAAAGTTTTTGCCGGATGAAGGAAAGAATGGAAGGTGTCCTTGTGGTCATGGTACCACTTGGTCTTAAAGAGGCGTTGATGGAGGCTGAGCCGGAGAAATATTTCGAAACACCGCATTACGCCCACTATCCCGCCATGCTGGTGGATCTCGTTAAGGTAAGCGATGAGGAACTGATCAACCGTCTGGAGTGCGCATGGATGGAAAAGGCGCCGGTGAAACTTGCCACACAATATGAACAGAAATTGCATCAGCAGACCAAAAAAATCGACTAACTCACAGATTTCCTTAACAGCTGATACGCATCAACCACCGCCTGTAACTCGCGCTCATACCTTCGGTCGCCGCCGTTGCGGTCGGGGTGGTAACGGCGGACGAGGGCGCTGTATGTTTTGCGGATTGCGGTGCGCTCGGCGTCGGCGGTCAGGCCCAGGGTCTTAAACGCCGCGCGCACTTCGGCGGGTAACTGTTGGTTCTGTGCCGGGCTTGCTCGCTCCGCATTTTTGCGAAAGTCCCGAAATCGGGCGCTAATCGCTTCCAGTGGATCGGCATAGTCGGCCCAGCGGGGCACGGCGCTTGCCCCGTCATAGACGCGGAACCGGGCGGTGAACTGGCTGTCCCAACCGGCGGCGGGATGCTGCGCCCGGGCGATTCCGTCGGTGTCCATGCCAGCGAAATAATCATAGCTCTGGTTAAACTCCCGCACATGATCGAGGCAGAGCAGCCGATAGGGGGCGGGGCCGTCAAAGCCGTTCGCGGCTCTGCCTAGAGGCGCCCGAAATTCGCCCGGCTCCGTGCACCCCGCGACCGCGCACGGTGCATCGCCAGCTCCGATCCGGCCATGAAATCTGCTGGAGCCTTTACCTGACGACATAGCGCGCTATAGGCAAAGCTATGAACAAAGGTCCAGCCCATCAAGAAATGGAAGCACTGCTAATCGCTGCTTTCGCCCCGCAAAAACTGATCGTCACCAACGACAGCGCCAGCCACCATGGCCATAGCGGCGATGATGGTAGTGGGGAAAGCCACTTTACCATCGAAATCGAAAGCACCGCCTTCGCCGGAAAATCGCGGGTGGAGATGCAGCGGATGGTCAACCGGGCACTCGGTGATATTCCGGGGAACCGGGTCCATGCGCTGGCGATCCGGGCACGGGCGGCTGGGTAAAGAGTCGAATATGCGAACGCGCCGTCATTCCCGCGAAGGCGGGAATCTAACTCCTGCACCTCGTAAATTCGCCGACGGGGGCAGTTAGAAAACAACGCTCAGGAGTTGGATTCCTGCCTTCGCAGGAATGACGGGGTGCGTGTTCATTTAGACTGTTACCGATATAATCGGACTTCATCCCAACCATTTCACCCACGCCCCATGGGCGTGCGCCTCGGTCAGCAAAGCCGGCTCTCCGCCGCCGGGCCAATAGCGGACGTGCATTTCATGGCGAAAGGTGGCGCGGTTGGTTTCGAGCGCGACCCAGGCCAGCGGGCTTTCCGGGGTGGCTGCCTGTGTGGAGCGGGCCATGGCGGTTTCGATCCGCGCGCGAGTTTCGGGGGGAAGATATTGCCAGACGATGGAGTGTATCAGGACGCGGCACACACCGGGCTGCTGGGGCAGGGCCAGTTGCTGCTCGGCCCAATCGGCGGCGTCGGCCTGTACCACATCGGGCGCTTGCTGCTTCGCCAAGGCAATGGCCGCCTTCATCCGTTCGAACCGCACCGGCATTTCCGGCCAGATATAGCCCATCAACTGCATGGCGGTGTCCGGGTCGGTCAAGTCGATCGGTTGCCGGTCGCAGCCGCGAATGGCGACAATCTCAACCGGACGATCGGGCGGCGGGTTGCCGCTCCAATCAGGTCTGATCTGCATGGGCGAGTCCTTTGGCCCAGCGGACACTCCGCCCAGGTCATAGTGATAGCGGTCCATCATACTGTTGACGCCTGCGCTGGCCCCGAGTTCCAGCAACTCAAATCGCGGCCCCACCTTGTCCGACAACCAGAGCAAGGCGGCCATGAAGTTCGCGGACCGACCCGCCTCATTGGTTTGTGGCGGACCATCGAGCCAAGGCAGCAGCTTTTCGTCATGGTGGGCGACGATCTGTTCGATTAGCGCATCAATCGATTCTTGTTCGGTCACCGCGCCGCCATAGATGGCCGACAAGCGTGGCTCCAGACCGGACAGGTATAAATAGTGCAAGCCGCCGGTTAGCCGAAGCGGCATGGCATCCTCCAAAGGCTTGCCCGGCCAATGCGCGATCCGCTGTCCACAGCGGGTGGAGCCTTTCATGAGCGCCAACTGCGCTGTGATGATCTTGGCGGTCACCGGCGCATCGTTTTGCAGGCAATGTTCCGCCTGTCCCATCAGCCCCGTTTCGATGCTAGTGATATCCATCACGTCCATTGGTGATTGCCCTTTCCCGCCCGTCCGATTAAAGCGCCGCCATCATGACCGCCCCTATGTTGACCGAACCCCTGATCTTTGCAATCCCGAAAGGCCGCATTCTTGACGAAGCGCTGCCGCTGCTGGCGCAAGTCGGAATCGAGCCGGAGCCTGGGTTTTTTGACAAAGCGGACCGGCGGCTGCAATTCGGGACCAATCATCCGCATATCTCGATCATCCGGGTCCGCGCCTTTGATGTCGCGACCTTTGTCGCGCACGGCGCGGCGCAGATTGGGATTGTCGGATCGGATGTGGTCGAGGAATTTGCCTATTCGGAACTTTATGCCCCGGTCGATCTGGACATTGGCCATTGCCGTTTGTCCTTGGCGCATCCGGCAGGACTCGATTTTGATTTGGCCCGCGCCTCGCATGTGCGGGTGGCGACCAAATATCCGGCGCTGACGAGCAAGTTTTTCGAGGCGCATCATGTGCAGGCCGAATGCATCAAGCTGAACGGCGCGATGGAGCTTGCGCCATCTTTGGGGCTTGCGCAGCATATCGTCGATCTGGTGTCTTCGGGTCAGACGCTCAAGGAAAACGGGCTGGTTGAGTCCGACCGGATCATGGACATTACCGCGCGGCTGGTCGTCAACCGCGCCGCCTTCAAGACGCGCAGTCAGGAACTCTCCGCGCTGGTGCAGCGTTTTCGTGAACTGGTCGCCTGAATATGGTTTTGCGGCTTTCCACCTCTGACGCCGATTTTTCCGAGCGGTTCGATGCTCTGGTCAATGACCGGCGAGAGGCGGATGACGATGTCTCGCGCGACGTGGCGGCAATTTTGCGGCGGGTTCGGGCAGAGGGGGACGCGGCGGTGGCCGCCTTGACCCAGCAATTTGACGGTCATGATCTTGCGCAAACCGGCTGGATGATCTCCAAAGAAGAATGTCATCAAGCTTTACAGGATTTGGACCCTGAACTGCTGCGC
>JBGSLY010000021.1:0-3658 GCA_041740435.1 Parasphingorhabdus sp. | reverse complement strand
GGCACGCCACAATTCCATCCCCAACCGGCCAAAGTCGCTATAGGGATCGGTGTAGAAACCCATATCCTTGCCCAGTTCCTCGGTATAAAGGCCCCAGCCCTCGCTATAGGCGGTCACACCGCCAAACTGGCGGAACGGCGGCAGGTCGCCCATTTCGGTCTGGATCGCGAGTTGCAGGTGGTGCCCCGGCAGCCCTTCATGATAGGCCAAAGCCTCCAGTTCCGGCTTGGACATGTCGCGCAGATTGTACAGATTGACATAATAGGTGCCGGGACGCGAGCCATCGGGTGCTGGCCGCTGGTAAAATGCCTTTCCGCCCGATTTTTCCCGGAAAGCCTCAACCGGCTTCACAACCAGAGGCGCTTTGGGCAGGGTGTTGAAAAACCCCGGTAAGGCCTTTTCCATCGCATCTAGTTTTTTCTGGACGTCGGCCAGATAGTCTTCGCGGGTGGTGTAATAAAATTGGTCGCTGGTGCGCACGTACTCGAAAAATTCTTGTAAAGACCCCTTGAAGCCAACCTTTTTCATGATGGTGCGCATCTCGCCGTGGATACGCTCCACATTGTCTAGGCCAATCTGGTGGATCTGGTCGGCGGTCAAATCGGTGGTGGTGTAATTGCCCAGCCGCTCCTTGTAATAGGCCGCCCCATCGGCAAACCGCCAGACGCCGTCGCCATAATCGCCCATCGCCTTGGCCTTGGCTTGTTGGCGCTCCATTTCGGCAATCAGCTTGCGATAGGCGGGGGCCAGACTGTCGGTCAGCGCTTCGGTTCCCTGCTCGATCAACAGCTTTTTCTCATCGTCCGTTATGGCGAGCGCGTTCACTTTGGCCTTTAGGTCGGCAAATAATGGCGAGTCGGCCCCGCTGTCGAACGGCGCACCGGAAATAACGTTTTTCGCGTCATCAATGACATAGGGCATCACCCAATCGGGCACCATGACCCCTTGATCGGCGCGCTCGGCGGCCTGCGCCACCATGGTTTCAATGAGCGGCCCGGCAGTGAACAAGCGGCTGACATAGGCGGCGGCATCCTTTTTGTCGGTGACGCGGTGGATGTTGATCATAAAGGCGGGAATTTGCGACTGCGCACCGTTCATCTGGTCGAACAGATAGCCGTTTTTGCGAAACGGAAAGGCCGCTTCCGCCCGCGCGGCGCGGGCTTGAAACAGGCGGTAGCTGAGCTTGCTATTCTCGCTCAGCGTGGCGAGGTCAAAAGTCGCCTCCATTTTCTTCAGCGCAGCGCGGCTGCGTTCCTGCGCAGCGATTTCGGCGGCTTCGCTGGGATCGTCCCAACGGCCATAATCCTCATCACGAATGCCGCGATAGGCCTTGGACAGCGGTGAAAAGGACAACTCCGTCGCATCGACTTCGTCGAAAAAAAGCTTCAGTGCCTCATCGGTCGTGGTCTGGATTTGCATCGGCGGCGTATCGCCCGATTGCGCCAGTGCCGGAGTGCCCAGCGCCAATGATGTGGCAAGAGCGAGAAGGGAAAGGGGAAGCAGCTTGACCATGGATTGGGACCTTTTGTGCAAATAGAAAAACTAACATGCGCAGGATCGACATTGCGACCTAAACGAAGCGCAGTCTAACAAGGCCTAGCGCCGGGGACAATCGCCCATGGTTAAAATTGCCCTCACCAATCGCCGAAACGGAGCGGAAACCCGCGCCAGTGCATTTGCCCGCCTATGCAGGGAAATGTGCACACCGAAATCACGGACGGCGGCAAGAGCGGCGCCCATAACAGTTGGGGCAGTGCGCTGTGGTTTGCGCTGTTTTGCCTGATCGCGCTGGCCTTTTCCTCTAACCCGGCGCACGCCGGTGATGCGGGGTATAGCATCACCATCGAAACGGTCGAAACCTATGAGGTGGAAATCGTCGAGCCGGGCAATGACTATGCAGTCCCGGTCGCGCGGTCGGAAACAAGCTGGCCTTCTGGCGAAGCGACATCCGCTCCCCGATATGGTCCCTTTACCGTGGTTGCTGCTGATACCGTGGAAATGTCGGGCACTGTGGACAACTTAACCCCCGGCCGATTCCGCAAAATGATGGCCGCGTATCCCGGCATTCGCCGGATAGAGATGATCGATTGCGCAGGTTCGGTCGATGAAGAAGCGAATTTGCAACTTGCCCGCATGGTGCGCCGGGCGGGGATATCGACCCATGTTCCGGCGCATGGCTCGGTCAGATCAGGCGCAGTGGAACTGTTTCTGGCCGGTGTGCGGCATACCGCCGATGATGGCGCGGAATTTGTCGTCCATAGCTGGATGGACGAAGACGGCCTAGAAGCCAACGACTATCCGCCCAGCGACCCGGTGCATGCCGAATATCTGAACTATTACACCGAAATGGGCGTTCCCGCCGACACAGCACGCAAATTTTATGCGATGACCAACAGCGTGCCGTTTGACAGCCAGCTTGCCCTATCACGCGCCGATATTCAGGCTTATAATCTGCTGCATTGACCAGTGGGCAGCCGCTAAATGTGACTTCGGTCACCTCCGCATTCAGCAAATATCCATAACCTGCCGTCATAAGCGACCAGATGGTTTGGAATTGAGACGATGCTCCTTGCGGATAATGCTGCGATGCACCAAATGCCCCTCATGAGCGGCAAAGCAAAAAAGAAACGGGTGGCCTATAATTCCGGGGTGCGCTTTGCCTTGTTTGTTTTGGGCACATTTCTGGTCGTCATCTCGCCGATTATTGGCGCTATTCCGGGTCCAGGCTTTGTCGTGGTCTTTCCCATTGGTCTTGCGCTGATGCTGCAAAACAGCCGCTGGATGAAGAAACGCTATGTCGATTTCAAACGGCGGTTTCCCAATTACGGTAAATGGACCGACTGGGCGATGCGCCGCAATCGGCACAAGACCCTGCCCGACCATTTCCATTTGCCCTTCATTCACCGGCGGCGCGATCAGCAACGGTAGTGCCTGATTTTTTAAAACGCCCTGACAACCGTTAGTGTCGAGCAAAGTCGAGACACTCCAGCGTGGACGATTGCGTCTTGGCATCTCGACTGCGCTCGATGCGAACGGCGGAAATGCAATCTCTCTCGTTCTTCTATTTTGAAACTTCTATTTTGAAAGTTCGACCTGTTCGAAATCGAGTTCGACCGGGGTTGCACGGCCAAAGATCGATACCGACACTTTGACCCGATTCTTTTCGAAATCCAGTTCTTCGACCAAGCCGTTGAAGCTGGCAAACGGGCCTTCCTTGACCTTGACCGAATCGCCGATTTCATAATCGACGGTGATCTTCATCTTCGGCGCGTTGGCCGCTTCTTCCTTGGTGTTCAGGATGCGGGCGGCTTCGGCCTCGCTGATCGGCTGCGGCTTACCGCTGGAGCCAAGAAAGCCGGTGACCTTGGGGGTGTTTTTGACAAGGTGATAGACATCGTCGTTCAGCGACAGTTTCGCCAGTACATAGCCGGGGAAAAACTTGCGCTCCGCCTGCACCTTTTTGCCGCGCCGGACCTCGGTCACGGTTTCGGTCGGCACTTCGACCTCTTCGACCAGTTGCGACAATCCCATCCGCTCTGCATCCGACAGAATCGAATCGCGGACCTTGTTTTCAAAACCCGAATAGGCGTGGATGATGTACCAGCGTGCCATAAACCTATTATGCCCTTTATCTTGAGTTAGGCGAGGCTGAGCAGCC
>JBGSLY010000020.1:0-8772 GCA_041740435.1 Parasphingorhabdus sp. | reverse complement strand
CACATCGTGTTGCAGCCCGGCATAAAGGCGCATTTCGGGCATGTGTTTGTGGTCCAAATCCAGCCCCGTAGCTGCGAAATGCCAGATTAGGCTCGCCCGCGAAGCGTGCAATCAAGGCCTTTCCGCCGCCCGAATAGCCCGACACCGCGTTGCAGCTATAGGGCCAATCGGCGGGGATCAGCCCCCGATCAACCAGCGGCGCGATGAGGGCGAGAAAGCCGGTCGGATAACATCCCGGATTGCTGACCCGGGATGAGGCCGCAATCATCTCCCGCCGTCCGGCGCGAAATTCGTGAAAACCATAGGTCCAGTCGGGAGCAACACGGTGCGCGGTCGAGGCGTCGATGATCCGGGTCCGGTCATTGGCGACCATCGCCGCCGCCGCTATCGCCGCGTCGTCGGGTAGGCATAGAATGACGAAGTCGGCGGCGTTGATCGCCTCTTTGCGGGCGGCATCGGATTTGCGGCTGCTTTCATCCAGCGCAATGATGGTAAACTCGGCACGTCCCGACAGCCGGTCGGCGATTTCCAGACCCGTGGTGCCCGCTGCACCATCAATGAAAACACTATGCGTCACAGGCCAATCCGCTTGCGCGCCAAAATTCCGCTATTCTTGTGCTTGGCAAAGCGCGCTTCGACCGTTTCCAGCGGTTCGACCACGACCTGCATATGATAGCCGGTAGCGTGCACCAAATGTGCCTCGTCCACCATGATCCCGACATGGCCGGAAAAGAATATAATATCGCCGCGCCGCAATGGCTCTTCCGCCGCTAAATCGCCGGTCAGCGCCGCCATCTGTTGGTCCGAATCGCGGGGAAGCTGGATCCCGGCAAAACCCGCCACCAGCTGCACCAATCCCGAACAGTCCAGCCCGCGATATCCGCGTCCGCCCCAGACATAGGGCGTACCCACCAATTGCTCGGCCAGCGCAACCGGATCACTAGCCTTATCCCCGGTTTCCGCGATGTGCGCCGCGAACAGAAATCCGCCATGCGCTGCCAAAAACCGGCCTTCCTCCGCATTATCCAAACGCACCCTGCTGCCAATCGGTAGGGTCAAGCGGACATTGGCGGTGCTATCCGCGTCGGCATAGAGCGCGGTCGCATTGGCCTTCACCCTGCTGCCATAATCGTCGGGCAGCGTCATGGGCTCCAGCGCGCCCCGCGCCACATAACCGGTGTAATGGTCGTGCAGACAATAGCCCCAGGCCCAGCTTTCGGTGATGTCGAGCACCGCGAACACTTCACCGAACAACAGTTCCGACACCGCATTTGACCGGTCCGAAGCCTGCTTATAAAGCGTCGCGCCGGGTACGCCGCAGCGCATCACAATCGGCACCGCATAATGCGGCACGAAAATCCGGCCCGCCAGCGCAATGTCCGCCAGATCGTCGCGCACCGGGGTCACCCGCGGGTCGAATACCTCCTCCGGCCCGTGCAGACGAAACGTCGGCCGGCTGTCATCGCCCATTGGTTCGCCGATTTGCGACACTCGTTAACGCCCCCCGATAGCAGCCGAACACGGCCAAGCGCGGCTCTTTAGCGGAAAGCCGCCATCACTATCAAGCACCGAAAACCACCTGTCACTTGCCGTAGCGTTTTTGCAACATCGCCCAGCTAGCCCGCAGGCCCAAAGCCTCTCCGCCGCGCGGACGACCGGGCTTTGCCGTGGCCCGCCACGAATAGGTATCAAAATGCGCCCAGGGCAGCTTGGCGGGAACAAATTTCTGCAGGAACAGCGCGGCAGTGATGCATCCGGCCATCCCGCCCGCGGCGGAATTGACCATGTCGGCAATCGGGCTTTTCAGCATCGCCGCATAATCGGACCAGAGCGGCATCCGCCACGCCGGGTCGCCCACTTGCTCCCCCGCGCTCAGCAAGTCAGCCGCCAGCGTGTCGTCATTGACGAACAGTGCGGGCAGATCGCCACCCAAGGCAACTCGCGCCGCGCCGGTCAGGGTCGCAAATTCGAGGATCATTTCCGGCTCCCCTTCCACCGCCTTGGCCAGAGCGTCGCCAAGGATCAGCCGCCCTTCGGCATCGGTGTTGGTGATTTCCACCGTCAGCCCCTTGCGGCTGTTCAAGATGTCGCCGGGACGCACCGCGCGGCCATCAATGGCGTTTTCCACGGCGGGAACCAACAGATGCAGCCGAACTGGCAGCTGTGCCTGCATGATCAGTTTGGCCAGCGCCATTGCATGCGCCGCGCCGCCCATATCCTTTTTCATTAGCAACATGCCGTCGGCGGTTTTCATCGACAGTCCGCCACTGTCAA
Source organism: Parasphingorhabdus sp. (assembly GCA_041740435.1). Taxonomy (GTDB): domain Bacteria; phylum Pseudomonadota; class Alphaproteobacteria; order Sphingomonadales; family Sphingomonadaceae; genus Parasphingorhabdus. The sequence goes on along the minus strand of JBGSLY010000020.1, from coordinate 6,498 downwards.
ACGACACCCCTTTGCCGACAATCGCGATGCGGGGATGCGCTGGATTGCCCCACTCCAGCTCGATCAAGCGCGGGGCATGGGCCCGCATCGCCGCCTTCCCCACACCATGGATCATCGGATAGCCCGTTTCCAGCGCATCGCCGCGTGTGACGGCAAATTCTGCCTTGTGTGCCTTGGCCAGGTCCTCGCTCAGCGCTTCCAACCGGTCGGGGCCCATATCCGCCGCCGGGGTATCGACCAAATCGCGCACCATCGCGGTCGCATCGGCCAAGGCTATCGCCGCATCGATATCCGCTGGCTTGGTGACCAGCAGCGTCCGCGGGCCTTTGTTGGTTTCGGGCTTTTTATAGGCCGAAAACTGGTGCTGGGCGACGGCCCAACCGAACATCGCGTCGCGTCCCGCCTCTGCTCCCTCCAACCGGTACGCGCCTTCGGGCAAACGAAAACCCAATTGGGCGAGGTCCCAGCTGGCCAGCGCATCACGGTTGCGGACCCCGGCCACCACGGAAAAACCCTCGCCCGCCGCTGCGTCGTTGCCGATTGGCGGCAGGATCAGATAGGCCTCCGGATTGGCGGTGAAGTTATAGGCGTCGACAAACTGCCGCACGGCTTCGCCTTGCTGCTTGTACCATTCGTCAAAGCTGGCTTTATCGAGGACATGGATCGTCCGGGCCGCTTGACCCGTATCCGGTTGAAGTGTTTGTGAAAAATCGGTCATCCGCCGATCATAGCGCGATGTGCCACCGCTTGCCAGCCACGTTATTCATGCTGACCACCGGACCGGAAAATGGTGCGCGACGCAGTCCAGAGCGGAACAGTCTCACCCGGGATTCCCTGTATTACAGGGAAAATACAGGGAAATTGCAATTTCTAGGCCGGAATCTGTGCCGAAGAAGGTCCCCTGGCCCGCAGAAATCGGCCATTTCTCGAGGGAATTTCCCTGCGGGCAGAACAGGGAATTTTATTCCTCGGAACAGGGAAGCAGAATTTGGGTAACAGCGAATAGATAATGATGGATCAGGGACCCGTTGCAGCGGACGGCATTGGCGCGGGGAATGATGCTGATCAGTACTGGTCGGCCGTTTTGGCATGAAGCAGGATCATGGCCCAGTCGTCTTTCTGTACAAGCAACTGCTCGCTCAGAACTTCGACCTTGCGCGCCCCGCCTGGACCGAGCCAAGTCTCTGCATCGCATTCCTCCATGGGGGTGCTCTGGCCGGGCAGCAATCTGTGCCCGCTAGCAACCGAATCTCGGGGCACAGTCCCTCGAATCTGATGGTCGATCCAGGGAAAGTCATCGGGCCGATGTACTTGCTCGATCCGGCCTTCGTGAGCAATGATGAGCGCGAGAGTTTCGCTATGCGCATCGACGTAGCTGCGCGCCATAGCGGCCTTGCTAACATCGAACTCCTGGGCGAGCCGGACGATCTCGGCAAGGTCGGGCTGGCGGCTCCGAAGGCTCGCGCGGATCCGCTTCGGCGGCATCAGGAGATGGGCAGCAAAGCGGTTGGCTTCGGCTTCCATCTTTCTTGACCTGTCGGCTTCGCGCATGTTGTCGAGCCGCAGGTCCGTCTGCGAGCAGGCGAACTGGAGCCCCTCGCAAGGACGATGGCTGGGCATCAGGAAATGCCCGAGCTCATGCCCGATCGAGAACCGTCTCCGTTGGCGCGGGGTCCCTTGGGCAACGACAATCGACCCCCACGCCTTGTCAGGGTGCATCAGGAGCATCGCCGCGAACGAGGAAACGGGCTTATCCTCAATATCGTCGATATCGAGGCGGCGGCAAAGCGCCTCAACCGAGAAGTCGAGGGGCAGATCGGGATCCAGCTCATGGATGCGTGCGGCGAGCGCAGAAGGCGAGCCAAATCCATCGAGCTCGATCCGACTGAGCGTCAACCGGCTTTTTCCTGCCGCCTCTTCAAGGTCTCCATCATCATCTTGATGGTCTCGCGGTCGTCCTCGCGCAGGCTTTTGAGATCTCGAAACATGGCGACCACCTCGGCCGGCTGGTCTTCAGCTTCGGGATTTTCCCCAACCAGATCCGCCACGCGCACCCGAAATAGCTCGGCCAGCTTTACGACAAGTTCCATCGAGGGATTGGCCGTAATCCCCTTCTCCAGGTTGAACACGTGAGCCTTGGAGATGCCGACGGCATTGGCGACATCCTGAAGCGACAAGTGCTTGGCGATGCGCAGGTCATGTAGCTTGCTTGCGAAGCTCATTGGATGTTCCGTTCAATCGAGAATGACGCAATCATAAGCGCATGATTGACAATTGCAAGCGTTCAGTTCATGAGTACGACTTCGGTCAAAATGATTCGGGGTCATCATGCGCACTACACAAATTACGGAACGGGCGATCACCTCGCTGCGTCCATACGCGCGCAATGCGCGCACCCACTCCAGAAAGCAGGTCAAGCAGATCGCGGCCTCGATCGATCGGTTCGGATTCACCAACCCTGTATTGGTGTCGGACGACGGCGAGATCATCGCCGGCCACGGCCGAGTGGAGGCGGCCAAGCTCCTAAAGTGGGAAACGGTTCCTACGATTGCACTGTCGCATCTGTCCGAGACCGAGCGACGAGCTTACGTGCTGGCTGACAACAAGCTTGCTCTCAACGCCGGCTGGGACAAGGAAATCCTGGCGATCGAGCTTCAGGCATTGGTTGATTTCGAGTTCGATGTCGAACTGACCGGATTCAGCCTCGCCGAAGTGGACTTCGTAATTGAAGAAGCCGGGGAGGCCGACCCCGAGAGTCGCGACACTGCGGACGATGCAGTGGCGATCGCAACCGGTCCCGCCATCTCCCGCCGAGGCGACGTGTGGCAGCTGGGGCGGCATCGACTACTTAGCGGCGATGCCAGGAGTGCAGCCGACTTCGAGACATTGATGGATGGTGAAGCGGCGGATCTCGTGTTCACCGATCCGCCTTACAACGTTAAGATCAACGGCAATGTATGTGGCCTCGGAACCGCGAAGCACCGGGAGTTTGCCTTTGCCTCCGGCGAAATGAGCCGAACGCAGTTCACGGCTTTCCTGTCAGACACGCTGGGCAACATCGCCAAGGTCATGCGCGACGGGGCGATCGCCTATTCGCAAGCTCATTCAGAAGTAATGACTGCCTTGCGCCCTAAGTCCGGTAATTGGAGCCAATCCGCCAAGAAACCGAGAGCGGACGTCAGTTATTTGCTGCTTTAAGAGCGACAATGCTGGAAGATACTGAATAGCCCCTAGTTTTCTAGACGCCTTGCTGTCTCATTGCCTGCTGTCGTTCGAACTCGACGGGCGACAACATCCCGTTTCTGACATGCTTGCGCACCGGGTTTGATCTCCAGAGGAATTCGGACTTCAATCATCGGCCGAAGAATGGCGGCTATCAGTGTCGCGATCGGCCACGGAGCTATTGCCGCTTCCAAAGCGCACAATTGGCTTCGAGAATGCGATGGGGAAACGCTGTGATCAGGGCTCGTTAAATGCTCATTGTACCAGCATGCAGCCCGAGCGCGCACCTATTGCGCAGCCAATGCTCTCCCATTTCCTGATCCAGCGTCACAGGATCGAAGGAGTCCAGCCCGGACCCAGGATAAAAAGTCATTTCTCCAAAAAGCGGGCGTCCGTCCACTTGATAAAGATCGACGCGGACGAAATCAAAATCCCGCCCTAATTCCTCGGCAGCTTCGACCATCTGATCAAACTTAACAGGACGAATGGGATCAGGGTCGCGAGACGGTGCCGATACCCGCCGCCATTGGCGATCAAATATAATCCAACGATGATGACCGCCACGATCTAGGTGCACCTGAATATACTCAGCTCTGCCGCCAAAAACATAGAATTTATAGTCTATGGGTGGACACTTTACGGTGCCAACGAAAGGCTCCACCAAAAGCCCGCGCGGAATGTGCGCGTAAACCGGTTCATCGAGCCAGTATCCATAGGAATGAGTGAGCCAGCGATGTGCCTCCGCGCGGGTGCGGTCCGAAATTGGTGACTCTGGCCACAGGAATATTGTCTGATTGCAACCATGCCGCGCCTTGATGACAACAGCGCCGGACCATAACCGCGGGAGAAATCCTCTACATAGGTTAACCCGTTCACGCTCCACTAGGGTGCCAATAAGGTCGCGTGCTGGCCTTGAACATCATCGCGGATACTCGCCCCCACCAGCATCTTAATCATCGTTAGGGGTGACATGTCGGCACTCCAGATTTCTGTCTGGTCGATGTCGAGTCGAAGCACCGCGAGACCGGGATCATCACGGCCACCGTCATACCAAGCCGCGATCTGGCGCGACCACAGCCGGTCGATCACAGCTTTGTTCCGCTCAATCGCAATCGTGCCGCTGATGCGCGCGAACAAATCCTGATGCTTGCAGATATAGCGTGCTACCGCCGCGCCTTCATCGTTCAGGTCGCTATGGGTCGTGGTAAAAATCCAGAGCGACCGCCGGTTTTCGCCGTCGACGTGCATCGTCATCGGCACGTCGCCTTCCTTGTTTTTCGCTAAGCCGACAAAAGCAAACGCCGATGGGGCAAGTTCTTTCCAGAGCTTGTTTGCGAGATCAGCCGAGGTGGATTCAGTCATAATTTGTCTTTCCGAATTGAGGAGGATGATCAGGCGTTGATCGTGACTGGCTGCGGTGCAGGAAGCGTTCCGGCTTTGGCCATTGCGAGCAATTCGTTTTTGCGGGCAGCGAGCTGTTCGCAGTGCGCGGTTGTATCTTCGAATTTGTTGAACAGACCGGCCGCCTTCTTGTGATCAGCGACGAGAAGGGTGACCGCATTGTCGGGTTTGTCAGTCATGATAATCTCCCTTGTTTGTTGATAACCTGCCTGCGTGGCAAAGGTTCCGAGCAATTTTTTCGTTGCCTGCAACGGGAGTGAAATGTGCGTTAGCGGAGAAACCCGCGCCCATTGGCGGAAAGAAGCACGGATATATCGCTCTACAGATACGAAGAAGGAACCAACCCCCAATGCGATGGTTTGCTCTTTTGAAAGGCGCGGGCGCAGGTATGACGGAGGCTGTCACGGTACAACTGATTGGCATCGCGGCAGCGGTGGCATCGACCACCAGCTTTGCGCCGCAGGCGTGGAAGATTATCAAGACGCGTGATGTCAAGGGACTGTCGGCACCGATGTATTTGATTACCGTCGCTTAACGATCTCGCGACGGCATCGGTGATGTTGGAAAAATTGGGCATGACAAACCATGTTGATGAGCGCGCACTGTTAGCCAGCGACAAGAAGATAAACTTCCTGAGGGCGGCCGAAGAGACCCATAGCGAACTCACCGACACCAAACGATTTTGGCAATAAGTTGCTTGTAAGGTGACAAATGAGACAGTGCGCGGCGCAGTGGGCGCACAGACGGTAGATTCCGGAATCCGACATCGGCCTGGTAAATGGCGCAAATTTTATCGATAGTCGCCGAAACGCAAGTTGCATTCTGGCGGCCGTGTTCCCGAACGCTGACCTTGGTTGGACCGGACCAATTTTTAGGGGGCAAGTTCGATCAAGCGCCAGACGAGCGTCGAGATAAGAATCACCAGACTTGCCAGTAATGAAGTTGCTGCGAGCCGCCCGGCATGAAGGTGGGCGTTGGCCAAGACTATGGCAATCTTGAAGGCCATGTTTACTGCGACCGTGCCGCCAAGGGCAATCGCAGCAATTGCAGGATTCACCGATCCACGTGGCAGGCTGCCCAAAGTCACGATTGCGGCATCGACGTCAAAGCTCCCGGCGATAAACAGCGACCACGCGCCGCCCGCCTCACCAAACCTGAACTGGGCCCAACGTACCAGTAGCGAGGCCGCACCCATTGCAACCAAGAAGCCCAGCGCGGGGAGCAGTTCGAACGGCTTTTTCATGAGCTGGCTGGTGGTGCCGGTACTCGTTCGCTCGAACCGCCAAGTGATAGCCGAAACGGCAAACGCGGCGAACCCTGCTGGGGCAAGCAGCCAGAGTAATGGCAGCGCTGCAGCGGGAGCCAGAATGGCGGTTAGCAACAAGACACGCACATACATCACTGCACTTGCGAGGGCGATGCCAGTAGCGAACGGGCCTGTGTCTGTTTCGCGGAGCCTTGTTGCAAGCGCCGCGGTGACGGCGGTCGAAGAGTAGGTTCCGCCTATCAGCGCAGCGATGATTGTTCCTTTGTTCTTACCGATCACCCGGGTTGCGACATAGGCGACAATGGAAAATCCGATAATGAAGACAAGGACCAGCCAGAGCTTGAACGGGTTCCAGGCGTCATAGGGTCCATACTGTGTGTTGGGAAGGAACGGCAGGACTGCGACCGCGATGACCGCAAACCTGGCAATAGCCTGGACCTCGATCTGGTCCAGTGAACGTAGCAGGTTATGCGCCTGGTTGCGCATTGCGAGAACGAAAGTGGTTAGCGCTGCCCCCGCAACTGCGAATGCCATATGGCCAGCACCGCCGAGCAGGCCCAGGGTCAGGGTAATCATAGCGGCGACCATCGTGGTAGCGTCGCGATTGG
>JBGSLY010000019.1:0-2803 GCA_041740435.1 Parasphingorhabdus sp. | reverse complement strand
TGACCCCCGGCGGGTCATCGGGCGGCAGTTCCGCGGCGATTGCTGCGCGCCTCTGCCCGGCGGCCACCGGGACCGATACCGGCGGTTCGATCCGCCAGCCGGCTGCCTTTACCGGTATTACCGGCATTAAGCCAACCTATGGCCGCTGTTCGCGCTGGGGCGTCATCGCCTTTGCCAGTTCGCTCGATCAAGCGGGCGCGATGGCGCATGATGTGCGCGACTGCGCGATCATGCTGGAGGCGATGGCCGGGTTTGATCCCAAGGATGCGACATCGCTTGATCTGCCGGTTCCGAATTGGGAAGCTGCGTTGTCGGGTGATTTGCGCGGCAAAAGGGTTGGCATCCCCAAAGAATATCGCGCCGATGGCATGGACCCGCAGATAGAGGCAATGTGGCAACAGGGTATGGCATGGCTGAAGGACGCGGGGGCGGAGATGGTCGATGTCTCGCTGCCACACAGCAAATATGCGCTGCCCGCTTATTATATCATTGCACCCGCCGAAGCCTCCTCGAACCTAGCCCGGTATGACGGGGTTCGCTATGGTCTGCGCGATTTGCCGGATGGAGCGGGATTGCAGGACATGTACGCCGCGACCCGCGCGGCGGGATTTGGAGACGAGGTCAAGCGCCGCATTATGATTGGCACCTATGTGCTGTCGGCGGGCTATTACGACGCCTATTATACCCAGGCGCAAAAGGTCCGCACGTTGATAGCACGCGATTTTGACCGGGCTTGGGAAAACTGTGATGTTCTGCTCACCCCAACCGCGCCGAGCGGTGCTTTTGGACTGGGCGAGAAAAGCGACGATCCTCTGGCTATGTATCTGAACGACGTGTTCACCGTACCGTGCTCGCTGGCGGGTCTACCCGGCATGTCGGTGCCCGCCGGTATGGACGGGCAGGGGCTTCCTTTGGGTTTGCAGATCATCGGCAAGGCACTCGATGAGCAGGGCGTTCTTAACGCTGGATTGGCGATTGAACAGCGGGCGGGATTTGCAGCAAAGCCGGAGCGGTGGTGGTAACCTGCTTGACGGTAATACCGAAATTTGGTAATACTTTCTTTATGCAACACCAAAGCAACATGACGAGTAAAGGACAGGTAACCGTCCCGAAGGACATTCGAGATGCGCTTGGCCTTTCCGCCGGGAACGCAGTCCATTTTGAACTGGACCAGGATGGAAACGCTCGAATCATGAAAGCGGATGAGTCTGGAAATTTTGAAAAACGTCAGGCACATTTTCAGCAACGTCTTCAAGAGGTGCGCGCAAAGTTTAAGGCGATGGATACCATGCCCGGCATGAGCGGCCTTGAGTATCAGCGGTTCATGCGCGGTGACGGACCAGAAGTGTGATCGTCGATACCAATATCTTGATCAGCGTTATGGACGGAACAGCTACAGACGAAGAGAATAAGAAATTTGCCGCTTTGCAAGCACGGAATAAAATGTTTGTGAATGAGATTATTTTTGCTGAACTTTCCGGCAGGTTTCAATCAGCCAGCGATCTCGAGTCGATTTTGCGTGATATGGAATTAAATATCAAGCGGCTGCCTTTGCAGGCCTGCTTTCGCGCTGGTCAGGCCTTTCAGAAGTATCGAAAGGCGGGTGGTTCCAGGACATCCATCTTGCCGGATTTCCTTATAGGTGCACATGCTGCCGAAAATGGCTGGCCCGTTGTGACGCGCGACCGTAAAGGCCTTGCATCCTATTTCCCAGAAGTCGAACTCATAGACCCAATGCAGGCACAAAATGACTGAAACACCTTATCGAATCCAAGGCGCAACCGGAGAGTGGGAGGTCGTGATCGGCCTGGAGGTGCATGCGCAGGTGACCAGCAAGGCCAAGCTGTTTAGCGGCGCGGCGACCGAATTTGGCGCGGAGCCGAATACCCAGGTCAGTCTGGTCGACGCGGCCATGCCCGGCATGCTGCCCGTTCCCAACAAGGAATGCATTCGTCAGGCGGTTCGCACCGGCCTTGCCATCAACGCGCAGATCAATCCTTTTTCGCGCTTCGACCGCAAGAATTACTTCTATGCCGACCTGCCGCAGGGGTATCAGATTTCGCAGCTCTACCATCCGATTGTCGGCGAAGGCGCGATTGACATTAGTCTGGACGACAAAAACCCCGATGCCCCCGGCAAAACCATTGGCATTGAGCGGATTCATGTCGAGCAGGACGCGGGCAAGTTGATGCACGATCAGCATCCGACCATGTCCTATGTCGACCTCAACCGCTCCGGCGTCGCGCTGATGGAAATCGTCAGCGAGCCCGACATGCGCAGCCCGGAAGAAGCCGGGGCGTACCTCACCAAACTGAGACAGATCCTGCGCTATGTCGGCAGCTGCGACGGCAATATGGAGCAGGGCAGCATGCGTGCCGATGTCAATGTTTCGGTCCGCCGCCCGGGTGAGGAGTTTGGCACCCGCACCGAAACCAAAAACGTCAACTCGGTCCGCTTTGTGCAGGCAGTGATCGAGATCGAGGCCAGCCGTCAGGTTGATGTACTCGAATCGGGCGGCAGTATAGTGCAGGAAACCCGGCTCTACGATCCCGACCGTAACGAAACCCGCTCCATGCGCTCCAAAGAGGATGCGCATGACTATCGCTATTTCCCCGATCCCGACCTGCTTCCGCTCGAACTTAGCGATGAATTTATTGCTGAATGCAAAGCCAGCCTACCCGAACTGCCCGATGCCAAGCGGGCGCGGTATAAGGACACATTGGGCATGTCGGCCTATAACGCCGCCGTTCTGACCGCCGATGCGGAAACCGCGCGCTGGTTTGAGGCTCTGCTGGAGGCGACC
>JBGSLY010000018.1:0-2952 GCA_041740435.1 Parasphingorhabdus sp. | reverse complement strand
CCTTACCTACGCAGATGAGCAGCGGACAACGAGCAAGGACCGTCTCTTTTCCAATCTGCAGCCCGGTGGGGCCGATGACCGCCTGGGGCACAACTACTCGAAATGGTTCAGCCGATACCGCCGGGAAACCGGCCTCTTTGTGACCGGCCGGGATTTCCATTCGTTCCGCCACAGCGCCACGACCTTCATGTCGCGCGCCGGGGTGCAGCATAGCGTTATCGACGCCGTTACCGGACATGCAACGGCTGGTGAAACCGCGCGCTACGACAAGGGGCTGACAGTCGCAAATCTGCAAGCGGCGATCGAGACCATCGATATCGGTGTCGACCTCTCATCCCTGTATCTGCTGGCCTGACCAGCCGATATCAGAGCGTTGCTGATGCCTTGGTCGAGAAACGCTAGGGGACTGACGTTAATTTGGCATGTGCGCAATACACAGCGCAGAATCTATATCCCCTGCCCCTGCCCCTTTAACTCTCTCTCTGCCTTTCTCTAACTCTCTATCTCTCTATCTATATCTATATCTATATCTCTATCTCTATCTCTCTCTTTGTCTGCATGAGAGCAGACAAACTGTCTTTCTTCTCTGCGCCCGGGGGGAAACCATTAAATGAAAGGAGTACTCTGTCGTGAAATTCCACCTGCTACCCAAAGCCGAAATCCGCAATTCCGATCCCGCCAGCATGCGTGAAGCGCTTGCGTTCTTAGCGAAGAAGGGAGTTGATGTCCGGCGTCCTGCAAAGAGCAAATTTCAGCTCAAGCTGGACGAGCAGACCAGCTACTATCCGACGACTGGAGCCATCGTGGTGGATGGAGAGCCAGCTGCCAGACCGGAACGCGGACTGAGGGCCTTATCGGAACTGTTGAACGCCCCCGTGCTGTCTGTGCATATTCAACTCGATTAACGGCGCCGGACCAACAGATTTGCTAACATCGCTACCCAAAACATGAACCCTCCTATGCCACTGCATCCTCGCGGTTGGCTTAGGAGGAATTTCAATGATCCCTGTTTCAAATAACCCGATTGCCCAACTACCCATCGTTCCCATCGACGTACTGAAACAGTACCGGGTCTACGAAAAATTCGATAACCGCTTCCGTTCCTGTGCCCGGCTTTTGCAAGCACTATGGCGCGAACGGCAGGAACTGCCCATCGGTACCTACGAAGATCGCGCAGGGCGCAAGCGCCGCATCGGTTCGCTGATCGCAGGCGGCGCTGCCGACGAAGGCCGCAACTTCCTGTCGCCATCCATTGCCCATCTGGCCCGGCTGGAAATGGCCTATCAAGAGCGTGGGGCCCTGATCGACCAGAACCGGTTATTCGGTAATTTGCTATCGTCGATGCCGCTGGCGTTTAACCTATTCTCGCCTTACCGCTTTGAACCCGAGCTGGCAGCAAAAATTATCCGAAGCCTGGTCCCAAACATCAATCTGCGCGCTGTACAGCATATCTGGTTTGAGCATTCGCCAGGCCGGCAAGATCCAACCTTGACCGGCGACCGCAGCGCTTTTGATGTAGCCATCGTTTATGAACGCAGCGACGGTGAGCAGGGCTTCATCGGCATCGAAGTCAAATACTCAGAATCCGGCCAGGAACCAGCACCGCCAGAACTCAATCCGCGCTATGAGGAGCTGGCACCAGCTTCGGGTCTGTACAAAGAACCGCATCATGCGGCCTTGCGGGTCAATCCGCTGCAACAGCTGTTCGGCGAGCATATGCTGGCCCAAGCCAGCCTGATGCGCGGTGATTATGCCGAGTGCTATTTCATGTTGGTAGCACCGCGTCACAATCACCTGACCCAGCAAAGCGCCGAGCTTTATGCTGCCTTCCTGGCCAAGCCGACACAAAAGCAAACCCGTTTCGTCAACGTCCATCTCGAGCAAGTGATCGAAGCTTATGGATGGGCGGGCGAACATGGCTTTGCGACATCGCTCTTCGATCGCTATTGCGACTGGTGGAAGGTCGCCGAAGTTGTGCGCAACGCCTTGCGGGCCAAAGGCAAGGAATGGCTTGTTGTCCCACCGCCCAGTCGTGGCCCTGTCGCACTCATCGGTAAGGCGGCCTGATCCCATGGACAGGCCCAACTTCATCCCCGAAGCGGCTTTCAATCAGCTCCTCGCCAACGGTCACCAAACCGCTGGCGGGGATCAGATTGACCCGCCGCCCGTCGTCAAACTATTTACGCCCGATGCAGGAGCCACATGGCTTTTGACCGAGATTGATCCCGATGACGAAGACATTGCTTTTGGGCTGTGCGATCTCGGGCTTGGCTGTCCGGAGCTGGGATCCGTAAGGCTAAGCGAACTGGCGAGTGTGCGCGGACGGCTCGGGCTTCCTGTTGAGCGGGACGAGTATTTCAAAGCCGATAGGACGTTGTCGGTTTTTGCTTCGGAAGCCCGAAACGCAGGTCGGATAAAAGCATAGCAAAATATTCTAAGCCTAAATCGATAGGCCATGACCCGCGGCAGGTTGCTCAAATGCGCTAATTAATCCTCAAGTTCATTGAACCATCACTCGTGAAACTGAGCGAGGCTGGCCAATGAAAACAAGCATCTATGAACGGATCACCACCCAAATCGCCGAAGCTATCAAGGCTGGAGCACCCGCTTACGTCATGCCTTGGCATCGAAACGGCCAGCCGCTTCATTGCCCGCGCAACGCCGCGAGCGGCAGAAGTTATCGCGGTCTCAACATCCTCACGCTTTGGATGGGCGCGCAAGCACACGGCTTTACCAGCGGCCAATGGGCAACCTACCAGCAATGGACGAGCATCGGCGCGCAGGTCCGCAAGGGCGAGCGCGGCACAGGTATATGCGCCTGGTTGCGCATTGCGAGAACGAAAGTGGTTAGCGCTGCCCCCGCAACTGCGAATGCCATATGGCCAGCACCGCCGAGCAGGCCCAGGGTCAGGGTAATCATAGCGGCGACCATCGTGGTAGCGTCGCGATTGG
>JBGSLY010000017.1:0-8196 GCA_041740435.1 Parasphingorhabdus sp. | reverse complement strand
GCGGCGGCAGGTGCCGCTCATCGATCCATGCGGTTATCGGCATCAGTTCGACCGCACTGACACGCAGCTTGCGAAGATGCGCAATAATCGCGGGATGCGCCAATGCGGCAACCGTGCCCCGCTGTCCTTCGGGCACATCGGGATGGAGCATGGTGAAACCCCGGACATTCAGCTCGTAAATCAGACCGCCCTGCTCGAAACGGGGCTTTGTGCACCGGACTTTGGTGTATGGCCGCGAAACAACGGCGCGGGGGACGAGCGCCGCGGTATCCACCCCGAATTCCGCCAAACGCGGGTCTTGAACGAAGCGGCGGTCCAGCTCGGTCGCATAGGGATCGACCAATAATTTGGCCGGATCGAACCACAATCCGCGGTCGGGTGCCCATTCCCCCGCCGCGCGGTAACCATAGCAGAGGCCGGACCGGTCGCCCGCAAGTTCGGCGAACCAGTCATTGCCATCGCGCTGCATCGGAATTTGGCGCTCGCTTTCCCCCTCAGACACACAGAGCCACAGCGCCTGTGCCAACGGAGAGCGAACGGTAAAGCGCGTCTTGCCCCTAGTAACTCTGGCGCCGTATTCTTGGGTCACATCAGATCACGTCACCACATCGGGCGCACTGCGTCCGCTGTGCCGGGCAATTCCGGCAATGGCATCTGCCGCCGCAATCAGGTCGGTCAGCATCTCCGGCGTTCCGCAATCCAGATTCCCACCGGCAGCTTCGTAGCGTTCGAGATAGACCCGCAGCGTCGCCCCCTCGGTCCCGGTTCCGGAAAGCCGAAAAACTATCCTCGATCCGCATGCGAACAGCACCCGAACCCCCTGATTGGCACTGACCGAGCCATCGACCGGATCGGTATAGGCAAAGCTGTCTGCCGCCGCGACAACCAGCGATCCGAAGGCTGTGCCCGGCAGTTGCGTCAGCGATGCCATCAGCTCCGCCATCAAGCGTTCCGCGAGGGCGCTCTCAATCGCTTCATAATCATGGCGCGCATAATAATTGCGACCGAACTTCGCCCAATGTTCGCGGGCAAGCGCCTCCACGCTGATTTTCCGCACGGCGAGAATGTTGAGCCATAATAAAACGGCCCAAAGCCCGTCCTTCTCTCGCACATGGTCGGAGCCGGTGCCTGCGCTTTCCTCCCCGCAGATGGTCGCCATCCCGGCGTCGAGCAAAGTGCCGAAAAACTTCCACCCGGTCGGGGTTTCGAAACACGGCACGCCGAGCGCTTCTGCCACGCGATCAGCGGCAGCGCTGGTTGGCATCGACCGCGCGATACCCTTCAATCCGCCCGCATAGCCGGGGGCAAGATGCGCATTGGCGGCCAGCATAGCCAGCGAATCCGACGGCGTGACAAACCGGTGTTTGCCGATAATCAGATTGCGATCACCGTCGCCATCCGACGCAGCGCCAAAGTCTGGAGCATCGGGGCTCATCATAAGATCATATAGCTCTTTGGCATGGACAAGATTGGGATCGGGATGATGCCCGCCAAAGTCTTCGAGCGGAATGCCGTTGCGCACGGTTCCAGCAGGGAAGCCGAGCCGCCGCTCCAGCAACTCAACAGCATAAGGTCCGGTCACCGCATGCATTGCATCAAAAGCCATCGAAAACCCGCACTCCACAGCGGTGCGAATAGCGGGGAAGTCGAACAAGCTTTCCATTAGCGCGGCGTAATCGGCGACCGGGTCAATCACCGTGACGGACATTCCGCCAATCTTGCTGCTGCCGATCGTGTCGAGATCAATGTCTGCCGCTTCGACCGACAACCATCGGTCAATGGTCTGGGTGCGAGCAAAAATCGCCTCTGTCACATGTTCCGGGGCTGGGCCGCCGTTGGCGATATTGTATTTGATCCCGAAATCCTCATCCGGGCCGCCCGGATTGTGACTAGCCGACAGGATCAACCCGCCGCTCGCGCCATGCAGACGGATGATGTGGCTGGCGGCGGGAGTGGACAAAATGCCGCCCCGTCCCACCAGCACCCGGCCATAGCCATTGGCGGCGGCGATGCGGATTGCTTGCTGAATAACGGTTCGGTTGTGGAACCGCCCATCGCCGCCGATCACCAACGTGGAACCCGCAGCACGCTCGACCGCGTCAAACACCGATTGAATGAAGTTCTCGGCATAGTTCGGTTGCTGGAACACCCGAACCTTTTTGCGCAGGCCCGATGTTCCCGGTTTCTGGCCATCGAATGGTGTGGTTTTGTGGGTCCGGATGGTCATAATGCCCCTGTCAGTTCGCGGTAGAGTTCGGCATAGGCGGCGCCGCTGCTCTTCCAGGAAAAATCTGCCTTCATCGCTTGACGCTGGATGGCCTGCCATGCTTCCGGCTGATGATAGAGGTTCACCGTTCGGCTAATGGCGGCCGATAACCGGGCATAATCAACGCCCGAAAATTGAATGCCGGTCGCCGCGCCTGCGGTCCGTGCGGCCAGATTGGCATCAATCACGGTATCGGCCAGTCCGCCGGTCCGCGCCACCACCGGCACACAACCATAGGCCAGCCCGTAAAGCTGGGTCAGCCCGCACGGCTCAAACCGGCTGGGCACCAATATGGCATCGCCGCCGCCCTGCATCCGGTGAGACAGCGCCTCATCATAACCAATCCGAACGCCGATCAAACCGGGATGCCGCGCGGCGGCGGCGCGGAATTCCGCCTCCATCGCCGCATCACCCGAACCCAGCAGCGCCAGCCGCCCGCCAATGCCCACCAGATGGTCGAGCACCTCGAGCAGCACGTCCATGCCCTTTTGCCAGGTCAGGCGGCTGATGACGACAAACAGCGGCCCGTCGCCAGGCTCAAGCCCGAATTCCGCCTCCAGCGCCCGCTTATTGGCGGTGCGGCCGGACAGGCTTCGCGGCGTATAGTTTTTCACAAGATGCGGATCTTTGGCCGGATTCCACTCCGCCGGATCAATGCCGTTCAGGATACCGCGGACCCGATTGCCGCGATTGACCACTAGCCCTTCCAGGCCCATCCCGAATTCGGGATCGCGGATTTCCAGCGCATAGGTTGGACTGACCGTGGTGACGATGCTGGCGGCTTCCATTCCAGCTTTGAGCAATCCGACGCCTTTATGATATTCGACACCGTCGATCGACCAGGCCCGCTTGGGCAGGCCCAATTCCTTGAAAATGGCGCGATCATAATAGCCTTGGAACGCCATATTATGCACGGTCATCACCGAGGGGATTGGCTGGCTTCCTGCCAAAGGAGCAAAGCGCAGATAGGCCAAGGCCATTGCGGCCTGCCAGTCATGGGCGTGCAGAAGATCGAATTTGCGTGCCTTGACCAATCCGCCCGCCAAATCCGCCGCCGCCCGGCCAAGCGCGGCGAAGCGGCGCCAGTTATCCGGCCAGTCTTTGCCGCCCGTATCGGCATAGGGGCCGCCTTCCCGCGCGAAAAACGACGGCGCATCGAGCACGATCAAAGGCTGATCGCCCAGCTTGCCCGCGACAAGCCTTGCCTCCTGCCCGAACAGGCTCTCATATGTGTGCAGCACCTTGCCGCGTTTGACGGCTTGCATCACCGCCGGAAAACCGGGCAGTAACGTGGTCATCACCACCCCGTGCGGCGCGAGCGCGGCGGGCAGGGCGCCGACAACATCGGCGAGCCCGCCGGTCTTGATCAGCGGTACAGCCTCTGACGCCACCGAAAGGACGTGCCGTACCGACATCAGCTTTTCAGCTTCTCGATCATGTTACGGGTAATTAAGCAGACACCGTTTTCGCTGCGGCGGAAACGTTGTGCGTCCAAAACCGGATCCTCCCCGACAACCAGATTTTCCGGAATCCGGACACCAGTATCGACAATCACTTTGCTCAACCGCGCTCCCCGGCCAATGTTGCAACGCGGCAAAATCACTGCTTCGTTGACGCTGGAAAAGCTGCCCATCTTGACCCCGGTGAAGAGCAGACTGCGCCGGGCCATCGCGCCGGACACGATACAATCCTGACTGATCAGCGAAGAAATGGCCATGCCCCGGCGGCCATCCTCATCGTGTACGAACTTGGCGGGAGCAGCGACGATTTGATCGGTCCAGATCGGCCAATCGCGGTCATACAAATTAAGCTTGGGTACGGTATCGGTGAGGTCAAGATTGGCATCAAAATAGGCGTCCAGCGTACCAACATCGCGCCAATATTCGTCAATTTCTTCCGCCGCACGGATACAGCTGTCGGTAAAGCGATGGGCGACCGCTTTGCCGTGTTTGACGATATACGGGATGATGTCGCCGCCAAAATCCCGATTGGAACCCGGCGTGGCGACATCGCGGCGAAGCTGTTCAAACAGAAATGCCGTTTCAAAGACATAGATGCCCATAGACGCCAGCGCGTGATCGGGATCGCCGGGAATGCTGGGCGGATCTTTCGGCTTTTCAACAAAGGCCGTTATGGTGCCTTTCGCATCGGTTGCCATCACGCCAAAGCCGCTGGCCTCCGCGCGCGGGACGACCAGACAACCGACCGTCACATCAGCGCCGGAATTGACATGCTGTTGCAGCATCAATTCATAGTCCATTTTATAGATATGGTCACCGGCCAGAATGACCATATATTTGGGCATATAGGACTGGATGATATCGATATTCTGGTACACCGCATCGGCGGTTCCTTCGTACCACATCGATTCCGATATGCGTTGGGAGGCGGGAAGGATGTCGAAGCTTTCATTACGTTCGGGACGCATGAAATTCCATGCCCGGTTCATGTGCCGGATTAACGAATGCGCTTTATATTGGGTCGCCACGCCAATGCGGCGGATGCCCGAATTAATGGCGTTTGAAAGGGCAAAGTCGATGATCCGCGACATCCCGCCGAAATAGACCGCAGGCTTTGCCCGCCGGTCGGTCAGCTCCATCAGGCGGCTTCCGCGTCCCCCCGCCAGCACATAGGCCATCGCATCGCGCGCCAGCGGCGCTTGTCCTCTCTCTGCCACCATATCCCGTCTCCTATTCTCAATTATGTTGCTGCACTTATCCTTCAAACTCAAACATGACCGTGGCCAGCGGGGGCAAGACGATCTGCGCCGCCCCGTTACTTGCTTCAATGACACCTAGATTGCCTTGACCGCTGCCGCCATAAACCGATGCATCGCTATTCAACACTTCGCGCCATTTGCCATCATGGGGCAGAGGCAACCGGTAATGGCTATGCAGCGCCGGGGTCATGTTGCTGACCACGGCAATTGGCGGCGATCCCGGAGCTTTGCGCAGCCAGGCAAAGACCGAAGCCGCTGCATCATTGACGACCAGCCATTCAAAGCCTTCGCTCTCGCAGTCTCTGGCATGGAGCGCTGGTTTTGATCGGTAGAGCCTGTTTAGGTCACGCACCAGTTTTCGCACGCCGTCATGTGCCGGCGCTTCAAGCAATTCCCAATCGAGCGCGCGTTCCTCGCTCCATTCGCGCCTTTGGGCAAATTCCTGTCCCATGAACAACAGCTTTTTGCCGGGATAGCCCCACATCAATCCGTAATAGGCGCGCAGATTGGCAAATTTCTGCCATTCATCGCCGCTCATCTTGCCCAGCAATGAACCCTTGCCATGCACAACCTCATCATGGCTTAGCGGCAGGACGAAATTCTCGCTAAAGGCATAGACCAAACCAAAAGTGATCTCGTCGTGGTGATATTGCCGGTGAATGGGATCGCGCGCCATATATTGCAGCGTGTCGTGCATGAAGCCCATGTTCCATTTGAAGCCGAACCCCAGCCCGTCCTCGTGCACCGGCTTTGATACCCCCGGCCAAGATGTCGACTCTTCGGCAATGGTCACTATTCCGGCATGGCTACCGTACAATGCTTTGTTCATAGCCCTAAGGAAGGCGACAGCCTCCCAATTCTCTCTGCCGCCCTGTTCATTGGGGATCCATTCGCCTGCCTTGCGGCTATAGTCGCGGTACAGCATCGAGGCGACGGCATCGACGCGCAGGCCATCAACGTGATAATGTTCGGCCCAGTAGAGCGCATTGTTGACAAGGAAGCTCGCAACCTCGCGCCGCCCGAAATTATAAATGGCCGTGTTCCAGTCGGGATGAAACCCCAGCCGCGGGTCTTCGTGTTCATACAGTGCAGTGCCATCGAAATGGTCTAAACCATGGTCATCGACGGGGAAATGCGCGGGCACCCAGTCTATCAGCACCGAAATGCCAGCGCGGTGCGCACCATCAATAAAGCGCGCAAAGCCGTCCGGTCCCCCGAACCGGGCCGATGGCGCGTATAGCCCAGTCGTTTGATAGCCCCAGCTTGGATCATAGGGATGCTCACTGACCGGCAGGAATTCGATATGCGTGAACCCCATGTTGACGACATAGGGAATCAGCGTTTCGGCCATTCTGTCCCAGGTCTGGAACCAACCGTTTTCATCGCGTTGCCATGAGCCGGGGTGGACCTCATAAATGGACATCGGTTCCCGCCGCGCATCCGCGCTGGCCCAATGCGCCCTATGCTCCGCGTCGCCCCATTGCGGCTTGCCGGGATCGGCGATGATTGATGCCGTGGCGGGACGCAGCTCCGATGCAAAGGCATAGGGGTCGGCCTTTAGTGGCAACACTGTCCCGTCCGCGCCGACAATCCGGTATTTATAGGCGTGACCAACCCCGATGTCTGGGATGAAAATCTCCCACACGCCAATGTCGGTGCGGCGGCGCATCGGGTGGTGACGATGATCCCAATGGTTGAAATCGCCAACGACACTGACCAACCGGGCATTGGGTGCCCAGACCGCAAAATGGACCCCGCTCGCCCCTTGATGGACGATGACATGCGCGCCAAGCTTGTCAAACAACCGCAGGTGTGTGCCCTCCGCGATCAGAAAATCATCGGTCGCGCCCAGCACTGGCCCGAAACTGTAAGCATCGGTGACCCACCAATCGTGCGCGCCCGCGGTGCAATGATATTTAACCGGCTGACACGCGCCTTTCACTTTGCCTTCGAACAGGCCGCGATCATCCACGCGGACAAGCTTCCCAAGGCTTTTCCCTTTAAGATCATGGGCCTCAGCGGTCTCCGCACCCGGCAGAACCGCGCGCGCAAATACCCCGCCAGGCCCGTCATGCAGACCCAGCAGAGAGAAGGGATCGGCGTGCGTCCCTTCCAGCAGTGCAGCGATAGCCTCCCCCGTTGGCTTCATCAGGTTCTAAACTTTCCAGATATCCTTCGCATATTCGGCGATGGTGCGGTCGGATGAAAACCAACCGACATTGGCAATGTTGAGAAGCGCGCTTTTGCGCCAGCCTCTTTGATCTTCCCAGCGCCGCTCCACTTCGCGCTGCGCGGCAGCATAGCTTTCAAAATCGGCAGCCAGCAGGAACCAGTCGCTGTTATAAAGCCCGTCCATAAGCCCGGTATAACGATGCGGATCGTCGGGCGAGAAGACGCCGGAGGATATGGCTTCGACCGCTTGATGCAGTTCGCGGTTGCCCTCAATCACTTCGCGCGGATTATAGCCGCTGGCCCGCCGTTCCGCCACTTCGTCTGCGGTCAGGCCGAAGATGATGATATTCTCGTCACCCACCCGGTCCTTGATCTCGATATTGGCGCCATCCAGTGTACCGATTGTTAGGGCGCCGTTGATCGCAAACTTCATGTTGCCGGTGCCCGAAGCCTCCATGCCGGCGGTTGAAATCTGCTCGGACAAATCCGCCGCCGGGATAATCCGTTCGGCCAGGCTGACGTTGTAATTGGGGACAAATACCACCTTGAGCAATCCGCCGACCGAGGGATCGGCGTTGACCCGGCGCGCGATATCATTTGCCAATTTGATGATCAGCTTGGCATTGTGATAGCTGGAGGCCGCCTTGCCGCCGAAGATCTTGACCCGCGGCACCCAGTCTCGCTCCGGATGGCTGCGTATCTGGTCATAGAGCGCCACCGTCTCGATCAGGTTGAGCAATTGGCGTTTATATTCGTGGATGCGTTTTACCTGAACATCAAACAGGGCATCCGGGTTAAGCCGGATACCGGTCAAGTGCTGCAGATGGGTTGCCAGTGCCACCTTGTTCGCGCGTTTGACCTCGGCAATCCGTTCGCCGAGCGCCGCATCGTCGGCCAGCTTGCCGAGCGCCGCCAATTGTTCAGCATCGTCGAGAAACTGGTCGCCAATGGCGTCGCGCAGGGTCGCCGTCAGAGCCGGATTACACTGCTGTAACCAGCGGCGCGGTGTCACCCCGTTAGTCTTGTTATTAATCTTGTC
>JBGSLY010000016.1:0-4666 GCA_041740435.1 Parasphingorhabdus sp. | reverse complement strand
ACCATCGATGCCGGTTTCAAATCGCTGTCCACCGATGGCGGTACCGCCACCGTCGTGCGCGGCGCACCGCCCGAAACGCGCTTCGCCTTTATGGGTGATGAGCATGGCGCACTGATCGGGGCAGGAATTGAGCAGATTTTGCGGCCGGGCGATCCCGTTAGCCTGACCGTTCCGCACTGCGATCCGACGGTCAATCTTTACGACACTTACCATGTCGTCCAAGGCGATGTACTTGTTGCCCTATGGCCAGTCAGTGCACGGGGCCGCGCCCGGTAGTTTCAGGAAATCGTCGCCGATAATACTAACCGGCCATCCGCGCCATGGGCGGTCAGGCTATGCTGTGATGGGCCCATTTTCAGCCCCAGATGCAGCGCCTGACCACAAAAGGCGGGTGAATGGGCGCGAAAGGCAAAGGTTCGAATCGTGTCCGGTCCAAGATGCGCGCTCGCCAATCGCAACAGCAAGCTGGCGATTAGCGGGCCATGCACGACCAATGCCGGATAGCCCTCGATGTCGGTCGTATAGCTCTGGTCATAATGGATGCGGTGGGTGTTGAAGGTCAGCGCCGAATAGCGAAACAGCAGGGGAGTTTCTGGGACCAACGTCTGTGTAACATCGGCGTCATTGCCGCTGAACCCATGGTCCGGTGGAAGCGGAATGGGCATCGATCCGGCGCTTTTGAAAACCAGGGTTTGGCTCTCGCGAACACAAAGACGTGCATCGGCATAGGTTTCGTGGGCGACCGTTACAAAGGTCAATGCTCCGCTGGACCCTGTTTTGAGACTGACATCTTTGACCGTACTCACCCGCTTGATCATGCTGCCAATGGCGATGGGTGCCAGAAATGCAACGTCGCTGGCCGCCCACATCCGCCTTGGCTCCGCTATGGTCGGCAAAAATCCACCCGTTTTGGGATGGCCGTCCGGGCCAAGCTGGTCCATCGATGCCGTCGGTGTGGCAAGGCACCAGTGCAAGCCGAGAGGAGCCTGCCCGTCTATAGGTGCGGTATCGCTGATGGTGGCGCAAAAGCGTTCAATCAGCGCTGGGGTCGCGACGTCCAGAGCAGTTTCGGTGAGAGGGGTTTGGTCGGCGGTCATTGGAGAAGTCTGCTAGCGCGGTCTGCTGCACGCGGACCTATTGCTATCTTCGTCGGACTTGGCGGCGGGTTCGATCAAAAAGACGTGCGGTTTTGGTCCTGCAATCCGTTCGGGTGATCCGCCGTGGTTTCCAGCGGCCACTGCCGCAAAGTCACGGCAAATACTGGCGCTACGCAGATAGTCACTGTGCCCGCTCTGTCCGCTGCTGGCCGCGCTGGTATCGACAATAATCAAGGCGTTGGCAATGTCGGCATCGCCCATGCCAGCGGGCCGAGCGTAACACCGCACGGGCTTGCCTGCCTCTTTTAATCTTTTGGCTTCGAATGTGTCGAAGCAATAGGGAGAACCGAGACGCGGATAGCCATGAATCCGGCGAGACAGGGCGAGAGCCCCGTCCTTTGCCGAGGCATAGACCGTTATTCGGCGTCCGGCCTTGACGCGGGTCTGAGACAATAGCGCTTCGGTAATGTCCCGCTCAAAATCCTGCGAATCAATATCGGGTGAAGCCAGAATGATGTTGGAAATATTGCTCGAATCGCTCGAACTGGCATTGCGGTCCACGTGTTCAATCGCCGGCAGCACCAGACGCGCTCCCAGCGAATGGGCCACCAAGACAATTTCCTTTGTACCCGAAAGCTTCGCCAAGCTTTGCAGAAAAACCCGGAAATTCCGTTCATCCCAATACATGTTGGTTTCATCGGCGGCATATTTCAAAAGGGCGTTTTGCGATGGCCAGCTATAGTGAATGATCGGTCCGGCAAAACCGGTCAGCCTTTTTATCTGTGCGGTGTCGCGCGCGGTGCTGAAAAAACTTTCTTTAAAACCATGCACATAGACCAGCACACGGCCATCGGTTTGCAAGAGCGCATAATTCACATCTTCCCACCATTGCTGCGGCGTGGCCAAGCGGAGCGGCACGATATTGGCCTTTTCCGCTTCGGCGTTTTGCGGCGGGGCGGTAAAATGGCCATAGCGCATTTTGTCGCCGCGATGGTGCAACAATTTGGGCAGATCACCCCGGCAATCGGGAAGGCGGCTGGTGACAAGAAACAGGTCCAACTCTGTCTGTGGACTTTCCGCCACTGCTTCGCCCACGCATGCACCATTGGTCAGATAATCGGTATGCGGCACCGGTCCATAATCGACCCCCGACACACAACCGCTCACTGCGGGCAGCAGCAAAAGCAATAGGCCGCGAACGAGCCGTTGGATTGGCGATTGGGCCATTATCTTTTTATACGATGCTCGCTTTTGACCCAGCGCACAGTGCCGGAGGAGGAGCGCATCACCACGCTTTCGGTGGTCATGATCCCGCCGCGCTTTTTCTTCACCCCTTCGAGCAGCGAGCCATGGGTAACCCCGGTTGCGGCGAAAATCACATCGCCCATCGCCAGTTCTTCCAGATCATAAATCTTGTCCAGATTCTCGATGCCCCATTTGGCCGCGCGGCGGCGCTCATCATCATTGCGGAACAACAAGCGGCCTTTGAACTGTCCGCCGACACAGCGCAGCGCTGCAGCTGCCAGCACACCTTCCGGCGCTCCGCCCGAACCCATGTACATATCGATTGTGGTGTCTTCATCGGTGGTGGCGATAACACCGGCGACATCACCGTCGGGGATCAGCATGATGCCGCAGCCGATTTCGCGCAATTCGGCGACCAGTTTTTCGTGGCGCGGACGGTCGAGCACGCAGACAATGATTTCCGCCGCCGGAACGCCCTTTTCCTTGGCGACCGCTTCGACATTTTCGCGAACCGACTTATCAAGATCGATGATATTGGGTGAATATCCCGGGCCAACCGCCAATTTGTCCATATAGACGTCGGGCGCGTTGAGCAGATTGCCTTTTTCGGCGACCGCCAGCACGGCCAGCGCATTGGGACCGGCCTTTGCGGTGATGGTTGTGCCTTCCAAAGGATCAAGCGCAATATCGATGGCCGGGCCTTTGCCCTGCGCCGAGCCGACCTTTTCGCCGATGAACAGCATGGGCGCTTCGTCGCGCTCGCCTTCGCCAATCACGACGGTGCCATCGATATAAAGCCCATTCAGCGCAGCGCGCATCGCTTCAACCGCCGCAGCATCAGCCGCTTTTTCATCGCCCCGGCCGATCAGTTCAGCGGCGGCAATCGCGGCCGCTTCGGTAACGCGCACCATTTCGAGTACCAAGACCCGGTCGAGATTTTCACTTGCCTTTGTCATGCTATCCATTCACCTATCGTTATCGCATCTTTGGGTGTTGCACGGACCGATAGGGGAGCAACGTTACAATGTCGAGATACAGTCTGCTTGTTGCCGCCACCCTGATATATATCGGAGTGTCGCCATTGCTGGCCAACTCAAATGCACCGCCTAGCAATACCGAGCAGCTGCTGGACACCGCACGCCGATTGACCGCTGTCGACGCCGATGGCTGCCTGAAATATCGCAGCAGCGACGAGATTGTCGTTTGCGGACAATCGGAAATCGACCGCGAAATGCGCCTGCCTTTCCCAGAGCTCGCCAAAACGCCCGGCGAGCGGGAGCGCAATCCGCTGCCCGGTGGCAATCCGGAAATTGTTCAACAAGGCCGCTGTTATGTAACCGTTGACGAGCGCAATTGTTTCAAGGGCGTGAGATTGTTGACTATCGGCGTGGGACGGGGCGGAACCAAGCTGAATGGCGGCACCGCAGTAGACCTATGGCACCGGGTCGATGCACCGCCGCCAACCGATGATTTTGCAAAAGCCGAGATCCGTAAAGCGGAATCGGATTAGTTCTTAACTGGCTACTGTTTTGACTTCTCCAGCCTTCCTAACTCGCTGTTCAATAGCGCCGAAAATCGAATGGCCGCTGGTGTCGCGCATTTCGATCCGGACAGTGTCGCCATCCGCCATGAACGGGGTTTTCGGAGCATCGCTGGCAATTGTCTCGATCATGCGGATTTCGGCGATACAGCTATAGCCGCGCCCGCCCGCACTGCACGGGGTGCCGGGGCCACCATCCGCGCCTTTGTTGGATACGGTACCCGATCCGATGATGCTGCCAGCGCTGAGTTTCCGGGTTTTCGCGGCGTGGGCGACAAGATCTGCCAGAGAAAAAGTCGCGTCCTCGCCCGCCTGTGCCCGGCCAAAGGGCGCGCCATTATAATCGACCATAAGCGGCAGGTGGACTAGAGCGCCGCGCCACGCATCGCCCAGTTCGTCGGGGGTAATCGCGACGGGCGAAAAGGCACTGGCCGGTTTGGACTGGAAAAAACCAAAGCCCTTTTCGAGTTCTGCCGGGATCAGGCCGCGGAGCGACACATCGTTGACCAGCATGACGAGCTTGATATGTGCGGCGGCGTCCTCGGCGCTGACGCCCATCGGCACATCATCGGTGATTACCGCAATCTCGCCCTCCATATCGCAGCCCCAAGCCGGATCGCCCAATGGAATATCCTGGCGCGGGGTCAGAAATCCGTCCGATCCGCCTTGGTACATCAGCGGATCGGTGTAAAAACTCTCCGGCACTTTTGAACCGCGCGCGGCGCGGACCAGTTCGACATGGTTGATATAGGCGCTGCCATCGGCCCATTGATAAGCGCGGGGC
>JBGSLY010000015.1:0-12042 GCA_041740435.1 Parasphingorhabdus sp. | reverse complement strand
GCCGGGGGTTGGTGGTAGTGGTGGCGGGGGAAATGCCCGGTGCGGCAGCGCTAGCCGCACGGGCGGCGCAGCGGGCGGGGGCAGGCTATGTCAAAGTCGCTGCGCAAGGCCCGGTGGCCGGATTGCCATCTTCGATTGTGCAGGCCGATGCATCGGACGACGCGGCGCTCGCCAATATGCTGTCTGATCCGCGGATTGCTGTGGTTTTGATTGGCTGTGGTTTGGGCAGAAGCGAACAGGCCCGGCGCCGTCTCGATATTGTTCTGGATTGCGGCAAACCATTGGTGCTTGATGCCGATGCGCTGACCCTGTTGGGACAGGACAGTCCGGATGTTCTCAAGCAATTGGCTGTCCCGGCCATCCTGACACCGCATGGTGGCGAGTTTTCCCGGATTTCGGGCGATAATTCGGCCTCGAAAATTGATCGCACCCGGGTCTATGCTGCTGCGTCACGATGTGTGCTGATCAACAAAGGAGCGGACAGCACTATTGCCGAACCCGGCGGCGAGTGTGTGGTGAGCATGCAGAGCAGCACTTGGCTTTCAACGGCCGGAACGGGTGATGTGCTGGCCGGTATTGCCGCAGCGCGCCGAGCGGTCGAAACCGACCCCTTTGACGCCGCAAAGCAGTCGGTCTGGCTGCACAATCGGGCTGCCATACTCGCTGGACCAGCCTTCACGCCGGAGGATCTGATTGCCCACCTACCTTCCGCGCTAGCCGAATGCCTGTGAGCGAGCCCGCCACCATTATCCGCATCGCGGCCAAGGGCGACGGCCTGACGAGCGATGGTCGGCATGTTGCTTTTAGTGCACCGGGGGACACTTTATTGCCCGATGGGGGACTGGTTCACGGACCGCACCATGTCACGCCGCCGTGCCACCATTTTCAAAGCTGCGGCGGGTGCCGTTTGCAACAACTCGATGCGAGCAGCCTGAGTGATTTTGTTCGCGACCGGGTGGTGATGGCGCTGGCGGGGCAGGGTATTGCTGCGGACATCGTGCATCCCTCGCAAATCTCTCCGCCGCACAGCCGCCGCCGCGCGTCGATGCGGGCAACGCGATTGGGCAAGCAATGGAAGCTGGGCTTTAGCGGATCGGGCAGCCACCGAATTATCGATTTAAAGCAATGTGAGATTTTGAAGCCGGAGCTATTCGCAATCGTCGCGCCGCTTCGGGAATGTCTATCCAGTTTCAAGCGGCAACGCCATGATGTGACCATCGAAATGACCTGTCTCGATCAAGGCGTGGACCTGGTGATTGGCGCATTGGCGGTCGAGAGCTTGGCCGAACGCGAGCGCCTTATCGATTTCGCCCGCGACAACGCGATGGCCCGGTTGTCGCTGGACACGGGATACGGCGTGGAAGTGCAATGGGAGCCGGAACCCGTGACGATCACCTTGGGCGGGGTCGCAATTGCTTTTCCGCACGGATCGTTCCTGCAAGCGACCGGGGAGGGAGAGGCGGCGCTGATCGCGGCGATGCGATCCAGCATACGGGATGCAGGGTTGGTCGCGGATTTATTCAGCGGCCTCGGGACTTTTGCTTTGTCGGCACACACCCCGCCGCGGAAAATTTAT
Organism: Parasphingorhabdus sp.; assembly: GCA_041740435.1. Taxonomy (GTDB): domain Bacteria; phylum Pseudomonadota; class Alphaproteobacteria; order Sphingomonadales; family Sphingomonadaceae; genus Parasphingorhabdus. The sequence goes on along the minus strand of JBGSLY010000015.1, from coordinate 10,466 downwards.
GCCGCAGAGGCCAGCCGTGATGCGGTCTTGGCGCTGCAATCTGCCGCTAACAGTCGCGGACTTGCTGTGTTTACCGAACACCGCGATCTGTTTCGCAGGCCGCTGCAAGCCGCCGAATTGAACCGGTTTCAGGCGGTAATCCTCGATCCGCCAAGAGCGGGTGCACGCGAACAGGTATTGCAACTGGCCCAGTCCAGCGTGCCGGCGATTTGCTATATCAGCTGTAACCCGGCGAGTTTCGCGCGCGATGCCAAGAATTTGATGGACGCTGGATACCATCTTGCCGAAATATGGCCAGTGGGCCAGTTCCTCTGGTCAACCCATGTCGAACTGGCCGCACATTTTATCCGGACGGTATTAGAATAGCGTCATCGCCGCATGGACGGTCAGCATGATCAAAACGATCGAGGAAGCCGCGAACAACAAAAAGCGGACCATGACCCGGTTCCACGTTGACTGAACGATACTGTGCGCCACGCGCAGACCAACATATATCCAGGCGAGCGTTGCGTTGAAGCCGTCACCCTGTCCGATCATCGCCAGCACCAGCGCAATCGCATAAAACACCGTCGGCGCTTCATGCAGATGGTTATAGTTGTGGGCGATCCACTGGATGCGCCCGGGCAGGACCTTGTCAAGGTCTGAGCCGATGCCGCCAACCATCTTGCTCGTGTCCAGTCCCTCGACCTTGCCCATCGCTGGTAGCCGCGTGACATACATCCAAAGCCACATGATCATGGTCCAAATGGCCAATGCGACCACCGGTTGTAAGATTGCACTTTGTATCATTGTTTTGATCCCTCCCCCAAAAAACTACAATGCCAGCGTCACTCTGACGGCATTGATGGCAAGTACCACCAGACACACGGTCGATGCTAAGAATATTGCAAAGCGTACTGAGGTGACGTTTATCAGCGCCTGATAAAGGCTGTGGGCAATTCGCAAACCGACATAGGCCCAAGCCAGCGCGAGATTAATTCCAGTTCCGGCCCCGGTCAGGGCCAATATGATAATCGTCGGATAGAATATCGTCGGTTGTTCCATCAAATGGGTATAATTGTGTGATTTCCAGTTCACCTGCGGCGGCAGGGTCGACTCCAAATCCTGACCGCGACCGCCTCTGGGTGCGTTTTTCAGGTCCATCCCCGAATTTTTCATCGCTGGCAAACGGCTTAAAGCCAACCACATGAGCATGATCAGCGACCATAATATCAACACCGCGCCGGGCGCCAGAATTTGCAAACTCATGAACTTTCTCCCTGTTTGTAGGGCCAGCTTGCCCCGCTGAAATTAGATTGTCAATTGCAACTGAATTTCAGCGGCGAAGATTATTCATTCGAAGCCAAAGCGTAGTTCTCGCTTCCCGGAACGCGGCACAGTTGTTTTGCTACTTGCGTCTCAGAGCCATCAATCATCAGGGCGTCGGCGATGGTCATGCACTTCTCTCCGGCTGATTTGTTGATGACCGAGATGATGGTCGAGGAACCGGACACGCCTTCCCGGGTGCGGCTTTCCCATGTCGCAATGGCCCCCAATTGCTCCACCCGCAAAGCTTCGTTGGTCGCCCGCATGGCCTGTGCCTGTTCGCCGCCATCCAATTTACAGGCCAATTCCGCGGGCAACATGCCGATGAAAATAGCTTGGTTCACCTTGCCGCTTTTCCCCCCTGCTGTCTTGCAAGGGTCAGGCGCACTCAATCTGTTTGCGATGGCTGCTTGATCGTTTGGCGCATCTGTCGCTACTTGCTGAGAATATTTTCCGCAGCCGGTGTAAAAGCAAAACCGGTCCTGCAAATGCTCCCGGTCACTCTGATAGCGAGCTTCGATTTGGCGATAGATTGCCATGTTTGTGCCTTCAGGATTGGAATCACGGTGTTCCTGCATCATCTGATCGAAAAACTGGTCGCGAGATTTTTGGGTATATTTCATCTGTCCGGCCACATTTTGTGTGAAGATCGCGGAAATTGAATTCTGATGGTCGATCATCTTTTGCGTAAACGGCGCAAGGACCGACGCCTGATATTGGTCGAGCAAAACGATACAACGGTTGGCGTCAGCCGCCTTGTCAAAAGGCATCGCAATCTTCTGATAATCATTGCGGCAATTGGGGTAGCCCTCGTCCGTAAGTCCGGGTGCCGCTGGCAAATTCGGTAAAGGCGGCTCCATCGCCATCGGGAATGCATAGGCAACCTCTAGGGAGGGTTTAGCCGAATCCTGAACGATTTGCGGCGCAGGTTCTGTCCTGTCCGATGCTGACGGAACGGGGGCAGAGCGGACAATAGGTGGGGCGTCTTGCGGTTTTGGGCTGGGCGGGAGAGGGGCCGCTTGCTGCGCCGCTGCAGCTTGTGGTTCCGGCAGTTGCGGTTTGACCGCAATCGATATGGTTTCGCCGGGGCGGAGCAGTTTGGAGATCCGGTCACCGGCTTCTCTGGCATATTGTCCTTCCGGAAATTCCGAGAGATACGCGCTGTATCCGCTGATGGTATTGGCCGCGACCGCACCCTTCCATGTCAGGCCGTCTAGCGCCGAGCGACTGACCGATGGTGCCGCGGGACTGGCCGACACTGGTGGTGGGGGTGCTGCGACCGGAGCTACGGCCACCACGCCGCGTGGTACCAGATAAACGGGCGTCCCTGTGATGCTGGCACTAACAAAAGGGCGCTGATTGCCGCCCGTCGCGGCCAGCACATCGTCGCGCACCGTTCCGCCCAAAAGCTGCAATGGAAGATCGGGTTGATCAAGGCGCTTGGCCAGCGACAGGGCGAAGGGTGAATTAGTGCCGGTTCCATCGGCCGCCGTCTGGCCGGGGGCCGCCGCATAAATGACCAAGACGTCATCGACATCGATGCCCGCCAGTCCGTTTGGAACGGAGCGCGTTCCCGACTGCCACGACCGGCCAAAGGGATTGTTGCGGCAGGCGTCAAGGACCACCATCCGGACCTTGGCTCCGGACAGTGACTCCATCACCCGATCAATATGGATCGCTTCATAAGGAAGATCATAGGTCGACTCGAGCTGTGCATCGACCGGGATCAGCCAGTTTTTGCCCTGGCCCTCGATGCCGTGTCCGGCGTAATAGACCATCGCGACTTCAGCACCATTGGCCTTGGCCCGAAAATCGCGCAGGGCGAGCTGGAAGGCATTGGCGGTCAGGTTGAGTGCGACGGTTACGTCATCAAATCCCGCCCGGCGTGCAGCGTCGGCGACGATTCGCGCATCATTGACCGGATTGGACAGCGGGCTAGTGTTAGCATAAGCGCCATTACCTATTATCAAAGCGACCTTGCGGGCTTCGGCGGGTGAGACACCCGACAAACATATTAAAATAAAAGCCGTAAACAGCCATAGACGTCTCATGATAACCCCCCGGTTAAGAAGAGTGTCTGGCATAGCGGTTCATAAAGAGCAAGGATTGCAGCCGCCAGTTCAGATAAGCGGCCCAATCTGGCACTAGCGGCGTTTTATCCCCGTGTGATGGACACAACATTCCGGCGGTCGTTATCTGCCTCGTTGGTCCTGTCATACAGGCTGTCCATAGGCCCGTCCTGCACATCCACCGATTCATAGCTACCAAAGCCGTTGAACGCGGTTTTCATCGCCGTGCCATAGGCGCCCAGTATCCCAATTTCGATATAGTCACCGGCGGCGACATCAACGGGCAGGACAAAGGGTCCAGCCATGTAATCCATGTCATCGCAGGTCGGTCCAAAGAAGCTATACTCGGTGTCCTGCCGCAGGGTTTCTACGCCAACGGGCCGAACCGGAAACCGCCAGCCAATATGTGCGGCATCGAACAACGTGCCATAGGCACCGTCATTGATATACAGCCGGTCACCGCGCCGCTGCTCCACCTTGACGATCAGCGAGCTGTATTCCGCGCACAGGGCACGGCCCGGCTCACACCAAAGCTCCGCCGAATAGCTGATCGGCAGGTCTTCGAAGGTGCGGTGGATGGCATGAAAATAATGTTCCAGCGCGGGGGGCGTCATGCCGGGATAAACAGAGGGGAAGCCGCCGCCGACATCGATAATGTCGACGGTTACTGACGCTTCGACAATCGCGGCGCGAACCCGCTCCATCGCATGGGTATAAGCGAGCGGCGTCATCGCCTGACTGCCAACATGGAAACAAATCCCAAGCGCATCGGCGGCTTGCCGTGTTGCCATCAGCAATGGCGCGACGTCTTCACCTGACACTCCAAATTTCGAAGCAAGGCTGATCTGGGCAAATTCGCTTTCGACCTGCAACCGGACGCAGAGCGACAAATCATCGGCACCTTCGGTGGCGCGGACGATTTTTTCCAACTCGTCCATGCAATCAAGCGAGAAGATCCGCACGCCGTGATCGAAATAGGCCTCACGGATTGCGGCTTCGGATTTTACCGGATGCATGAAGGCGCAAATGGCGTCGGGCAGGAGCGCCCGCACCGTCCGTACTTCATGGATCGATGCCACATCAAAATGGGTGATGCCTTCATCCCACAGGATTTGCAGCAACGCAGGCGAAGGATTAGCCTTCACCGCATAGAAAGATTTGCCGGAAAAATTATCAATAAAGAACCGAGCCGCCCGACGCGCAGCGTGGGGACGATTCAAGATAACCGGGTTATCGGGTTTTAGAGCGTCGGTGCAACCCCGCGCGTCATGATATGTGTGCAACTCAAGGGACCCCCTAGTGAAAGACAAGATCGATTGAGCTGCCTTGCGGTTTCGCAAGGACGTCCATGGGGCAGCGGAGGGTCGCTATAAACGTGGATTGATGAATGTAAAGTGAAAACCAAGGGCGTGATGAATTTTTGTGGGCCGATGCCGGAAAAACCGCATATCGGGCCAGACCCTCTCATTTTCCCACGAAATGTACCGATTGGAGACAAGAATAAGTAAAAATGCACAATTGTTTACGGTTAACGGGTTTGCAACCATGTTTTCTCCAGTGGTACTTGAGCGCATCAAATTTTGAATCTTGGAGGAAAAAGATGCGCCTTGAAACCGGAAACATGATCAACGCAGTTGGCGGAGATGGTATTGATCGCTTGATTGGTACCAGTGCGGACGACACGCTTTTTGGGGGTTCGGGGGATGATTCCCTTTATGGTCTTAACGGCGATGATACGCTTGATGGGGGTCTAGACGATGACTTGTTGATTGGCGGCAGAGGCAACGACTATCTGAACGGCAATTTCGGCGATGATTTTCTTCAAGGGCAGCGCGGCAACGATACGCTATATGGCAGCGACGGCAACGACAGGCTACTGGGCGGCTCGGGAAATGATGTCATGAGCGGCGGTCTCGACGATGACATTATCGGCGATGTTCTGGGCGGATCGGCATCGGGTAACAGCGGTAATGATTTCCTTTATGGAGACGGCGGCAATGATCAGTTGTTCATTTATCGCAGCGCTTGGTCACGTCCCGCGCAATCGCTAACGATCAACGCTGGTGGTGAGCACGACACGGTCTCCTATTCTAATGGCCGGGCTGATTATGCCCTGATCGATCTTAGCTATGGCGATGATCGCGTTTTGCTTCGTGACGTCGGCACTGGAACTGTCGATCTCTATGTAGGAGAAGGCGCAGACACTATTCAAGTTGCCTTCCATGCTGCTCCGGCGGGCGGGGCGCAGGTGACGGTGCATGATTTCAACGAAGGCGAGGATGTCATTGATTTGACTCCGGTTTTAAGCTCGCTGGAAAATTGGAATGGATCGAATCCGTTCGCCACTGGCCATTTTCGCTTGGTGGAAGAGCACGGTGCAGTAACACTTCAGGTAGATTATGACGGCAATGGGTCCGCCAAAGACTTTTGCGATCTTCTTCGGCTGGAAAATGTTGAATTGTCGAAGCTTTCCGCGACGAATTTCCCTGGTCTTTCTCCATTGGGCGTAACCATTGTTGGCGACGAAACCGACGAAACGCTGACCGGAACCGAATTTTCCGATTCGATCCGTGGCTGGGCCGGAAATGATATCCTGTTCGGTCTGGGCGGTGATGACCTGCTGGTTGGCGATTTCGGCAACGATGTCCTAGATGGAGGAACGGGTGCCGATGCACTTTACGGCGGCATGGGTAATGATAGCTATGTAGTCGACAATATCGGTGATTTTATCGTCGAAGACAAAAATGCAGGCACTGATGTGGTTTTCTCCTCGGTCGATTACCGATTGTCGGCGCACGTTGAGAATCTGTTTTTCAACGTACCGGATTCGGCCGCGATTACAGGTTTTGGTAACAACCGGAATAATGTGATGCAAGGCAATGCGCTCGACAATGTATTTTATGCAGGCGGCGGCAACGATCAGCTGAGTGGCGGAGATGGAAACGACCTGCTTATTGGCTATTCTGGCGATGATATTTTGCGCGGCGATACAGGCAATGACGTCCTGCGCGGCGGGGCCGGATATGACCAGATGGACGGCGGTATTGGCGCGGATCGGTACCTGTTCCAGGATGGAGAAAGCGGCGCGGGCGTACCCGACCTGATCAAATTCAACCGTTTTGAAGGAGACCGGATCGATCTGCGCGGCATTGACGCCGTTGAGAGCGATGGTGACGACGCGTTCACCTTCATTGGCGCAGCGGCGTTCAGCAACACCGCTGGCGAATTGCGCTTCGAACAGAATGGTGCCATTTCGACGATATACGGCGATATCAACGGCGATGGAATCGCTGATTTCGCGCTGATTGCCGATGGTTCGGGGCCGATGCAGGCGAGCGACTTCCTGTTCTGACGGCGACGCAAACCCTCTAACTCATATGAAATGACAGGAGAGCATAGTGCTTCCCTGTCATTTTTTTTGGACGTCAAAAAAAAATGCCAAAGTGACAAAAAATTGACTCTCAAATCTATTTACATTGGTGTAAGCGTCATGACGTCAAAAATCTGTCACGCGACTCAAGACAGATTATGGGGGGGTCGACTCGTCCGCACGAGGAGTTTGGGGAACAATAGAAGTACAACAGTTTTAGAGGAGTCGACAAATGGCAACAGCATCAGCAACAGCAGGCGTGGATATCGTTGGAAACAGTTTTTTCAGCAATTCCGGCGGCGATATTTGGTCGTTCGGCACCGGCACCGCGCAATCGGGTGATAGTGCAACGGGCCGCAATGGCATTGATTTCATTGAAGTAGCAATCGACGCGACGGTTGACCTGTCGGTCGTTTCGTTTGTTGAATGGGAAGTCCTGAGGTTTGCCGGCGCAGGCACAGGCACAGTTTCCAGTGCACAATTGGTCGCTGGCATTTTGGGCACGACAATTGAAGGCAACAACGGCACGACACAGAATGTCATCATCACCACCGGTTTGGCCAGCTATGATCTGCGCACACTAACCTTTACCAACTGGGAAACCAGCGATACCATTACCCTGACCGGCGATAGTACCAATCAAACACTGCGCGGCAGCAATTTTGCTGATACGATCAATGGCGGTGACGGGGCAGACTTGCTTTATGGTCATGACGGCAATGATTCGATGAACGGCGGCAATGGTGACGACAAAATGTTCGCCGGAAGCGGATCGGATACCATGAGCGGCGGCGACGGCAATGATCAATACATCATTGATGACGTGGGAGACATTGTAATCGAAAATGCGGCCGAAGGGACCGCAGACCTGGTATCGTCGTTGATCACCTATACCTTAACCGACAATGTGGACAACCTGCGTCTGCGCGGTACCGCTGATATTGATGGAATCGGAAATGGTGAGAACAATCTCATCAATGGCAATTCCGGAAACAATTCGCTTGGCGGCGGAGCGGGCAATGACGTTCTGATCGGCGGAGCGGGGAATGACGTTTTAGGCGGCGGTGCAGATCTTGATTATCTCCGTGGCGGTGCCGGGGCGGATACTTTCTTCTTTGACGTTGGCGATCTTGGCGCGAACGGAGCAACGACAGACCGGATTCTGGATTTCTCGTCCAGCCAAGGCGATAAAATCGACTTTAGTATTCTTGGCCTGACGAGCTTTATCGGTGATACCGCATTTGGTGGGAATGCCGGTGAATTCCGTTCATTCCAGCTCGCCAGCGGGAAATATGCCGTGCAGATCGATTTTGATGGCGATGGTGCGACTGATGCAACATTAATCGTTGCCGCATTGGATGGTCCTTTGGCCGTTTCAGACTTCATCCTAGCCTCTTAATCGTGCCACCGTATTGATGGGGGGGGAGCGGATCGTTTGGTCCGCTCCCCTTTTTTTATCAGCTTAACCGGCTCTTGAACTCGGTCCAGTCAAATTCGCGGATGCATACCAAGGTATCGGTTTCGCTGTCCCACAGCCAGATCGAGGGCAGGGGCACGCCGTTGAAGGTGGTGGTCTTGACCATCGAATAATGCGCCTGATCCAGAAAGGCGAACCGCGCGCCGGGTTCGGCGGGGCAGGGCAGGACATAATCGCCAATCACGTCCCCGGCCAAGCATGATGGTCCGCCGAGTCGAATCTTCTTTTGTGTCCCCGCGTAGGCGGGGACCTCGACATTCTGTGTCCCCGCGAAGGCGGGGACCTCCGGCGATAGGTTCCCACCTTCGCGGGAACACATTTCGGTTGTTAAATCTTCCCCCAGCATCGCAGGGCGATACGGCGCTTCAATTACATCGGGCATATGGCAGGTGGCGGAAATGTCGGTGATCGCGACCGGCATGCCATTGTCGAACACGTCGAGAACTTCGCCGACCAATATGCCTGCGTCAAGCGCCACCGCTTCGCCGGGCTCCAGATAAATCTGGCACCCGGTATCTTCGGCCATATCGATCAGAAACTGGATGAGCTCATCACGCTGATAATCGGCGCGGGTGATATGGTGCCCGCCGCCCAGATTGATCCAGCTAAGGTCGTCGAAAAATGGCTCCAGCAGATCAAAAGCGGCCTCCCATGTTCGGGCTAGGGGCTCAAAATCCTGCTCGCACAAAGTGTGCATATGAATACCATCGACCAGCGCAATATGTGCCTTGGTCAGCTGATCGATGGGGAAACCCAGCCGGGAATTTGGCGCGCAGGGGTCATAGCGCGGCACTTCCCCTTCGGGATGCAGCGGATTGATGCGCAGGCCGATGTCAAAACTCTCTCCGCGAGCGCGGGCGGCGGTGATGATCGGTTCAAACCGCTCGATCTGCTGCGGTGAATTGAAAATCACATGATCGGATATACGCAGGATTTCGTCCAGGTCCTGCGCCTTATAGGCGGCGCAATAGGTGGCAATCTCGCCATCATAAAATTCGCTGGCCAGCCGCGCCTCCCACAGGCCGCTGGTGCATACCCCGTCGAGATACTCACCGATGATCGGTGCGGTTGACCACATCGAAAACGCCTTCAACGCCGACAGGATTTTCGCCCCCGACCGCTCGCCAATATCCGCCAAAACCCGTAAATTCTGACGCAACCGCGCCGCATCAACCACAAACGCGGGTGATGGCACGCGGTGCAAATCAAATCGGGCAAAAGCCCCGGGATCGCCGGCTTTGGTTTCCATTTTTATCATCCTAGTTTGTTTCGCGCATAGACGCAGAGGTTCGCAGAGGTCGCAGAGATTTAGAGGGGTTTGTGGTCATTGACCATTCTTCGAATACCTTCTTTCATTGTCGTCCCGGAAAAATTCAAAAGCAGCCCGACGGGCTGCTTGAGTATCCGCAAATAGGTCAACAATTGCTTGGCGTGTGCCTTGCTCAGTTGCTCGACTGCCTTAATCTCCAATACCAGCGTATCCTCGACAAGAATATCGATCCGGAAGGCCGCTTCAAAGGACTGGCCGTCGAACACCAATGGTACCGGCGCTTGCCTAGCAATTTTTAATCCTCTCGCAATCAGCCTTCCAGCTAAGATCGACTCGTAAACGATTTCGAACAAACCCGGCCCAAGCTGCCTATGGATCGCGACCGCTTCATCCACCACTATTCCGCTGATCTCATCAATTTGCATAAAAACCCCTCTGCGATCTCTGCGCAACTCTGCGTCTCTGCGCGAAACAAGATTCAGAAACCAATCGTATAGCTATGCCCCATTCTTTCGAAGTACAAATTGAGGAGTTTTGCCCGAAGTGCTGACGGCTCGGACTTTGGCACCGGCAGAACTGGCCAAACGCCCGGCACTTTTTTGTTTCGCGCAGAGACGCAGAGATTCGCAGAGGCCGCAAAGATTCATTGAGGGTTTGTGGTCTTTGACCAACCCTTGAAATCTCTGCTTCATGATCGCAATCGAACTGTTCAGAAGCAGCCCGACGGGCTGCTTCAATATCCGCCAAAACGCTCAAATTCTGACGAAACCGGGCAGCATCAGCCACAAACGCGGGTGATGGCACGCGGTGCAAATCAAATCGGGAAAATGGCCCGGGATCGCCAGTTTTGGTTTCCATTTATGCTCCTCTGCTAATAGAAAGCGCATTTTGAAATGCGCTCGTGGCTATCCTATCGAAGCAAACAAAGGTTATGGATTCAAACGAGTCAGGCAAGTTACGAACCTCCGAACTGAC
>JBGSLY010000014.1:0-4540 GCA_041740435.1 Parasphingorhabdus sp. | reverse complement strand
GCCGCCATCAGGGGCAGGGGGCAAGGCATGAGCGACCGCGACCGCAGCAGGCGGGCCGGGGATCAGGCACAGCATCAAATCCGCCGCCAGAAACACAAGGATCGTCTCGATGGGCATCGCCCACTCTTAACCCTAGTTTTCGCGGCCCGCTAGCCACAGCATTTGCGAAAGCGGCTCCACCAGATATTGCAGAACAGATCGCTTGCGCATCGGGATGATTATTTCGGCCGGTAAGCCGGGTTTGAGCGGATTGACCCCGCCGCGGACCGACTCGACGATTTCGAGCTGATCCTCTGGAACCTTGATTTCCGCGCGGAAAAACGATTCGCCGGTGCGTTCATCGGTGAAGCTGTCGGCAGACAGTTTGGTTACGCGCCCCAATAGGATCGGCAGGTTGCGCTCCTGCAACGCAGCAAATCGCACTTGGGCTTCCTGCCCCAATTTAATATCATCGGCATCGGTCGGATTGATGGTCGCTTGAATGACAAGCTCGCGGTCTTGCGGCACGATCTGCATCAGCACTTCGCCGGGAGCGACGACACCGCCGATGGTAAAGACGCTCATGCCGACAACCTTGCCATCGACCGGCGCTTTGACCTTGGTCCGCTCCAGCTCTTCGCGCACTGCGCCTAGCCGGGGCAGCAGTTCATCGAGCCGGACATTGACATCGCGCAATCGGGTGGAGGCCTGTTCGACCACTTCGGTTTCCAAAGTGACCGTTTGCATCCGGTTCTCGCCGCTGGCTTCGCGGGCACCGGCGATCTGCGCCTCAATCTGGCCCTCGTTACCCAGCAGCGCAGCGGCGGTGCGTTCGACTTCGCGCACCCGGCTTTTCGAGGCAAAGCCGCGCTTTTCAAGTTCACGCAGCGCAGTCAGTTCTTCGTTGATCAGCCGTTGTTGCTCGCGGTTGGAAACCAGTTGGCGTTGCAGTCCGTTGACCTGCTCATCATTTTGCTTGCTGCGCTGCCCCAGCACGCCCTTGCGCGAGCCCAATGAACCGCGCCGCGCTTCGAACAGCCGAAGCTGGCCCTGCATCGCTTGCCGTGCCAGCAAAAGATCGGCCTCCGGAATGTCCGCAAACTCGCGCGGTGCCGAAAAGCTTCCCAAACCGTCGCGTTCGGCGATCAATCGTTCCCGTTCGGCGAGCAGGCTATAGACCTCTCCCGCAATACCGCGTTCGGTGGCGGCCACCGCGGTGCTGTTGATGGTCAGCAGGGTTTCGCCTGCCTTGACGTTTTGCCCTTCGACAACCTTGAGCGACGATACAATCCCGCCCTGGCTATGCTGAACGGTCTTTTTGTTGCCCGACACCGCGATATTGCCGGTGGCAATGGCGGCGGCATCCAGAGGGGTCAGCACGGCCCAGCCGAGAAACAGGACGAAAAACAAGCCGCCGATGATCAGCGCCAGACGCCGTTCACGAAACGGGGCGTCCTGGATTTTGCTGCCATCATCCTCCGGCGTGCTGCCGTCGGGGAAATGTTCGCGAAACTTGGGCGGAATGAAGTTCATTTCTTGGTCCCGATGCTGACCACATGCCCGGCATTGGGTTTGGGAGCAAGCTTGGCCATAACCTCATCGCGCGGCCCGTCCATCCGCACGCCGCCGCCCTGCATGACGATCAGGCGGTCGGCGGTGGCGAGGATTTTTTGCCGGTGCGAAATAACCACCAGCGTCGCACCGCCCTGTTTGGCATGATGGATGGCGGCGGTCAGAGCGATCTCTCCATCGGTGTCGAGCGCCGAATCGGGCTCATCCATGATGATGAGGCGAGGGTTGCCGTATAGGGCGCGGGCCAGCGCCACGCGCTGTGATTGCCCCGCAGAGAGGCCGCCGCCGCTCGCTGACAAGATGGTGTCATAGCCTTTGGGCAGCTTCAGGATAATGTCATGCGCTCCGGCTTGCTTCGCTGCCGCAATGACCCGTTCGTCGATTTCTTCTTTGACGCCGCCGGTCCAGCGGGAAAAGCGCGAGATATTTTCGGTTATCGTACCCGACAGCAAACCATAATCCTGCGGTAAATAGCCGATATAGCTGGCCAGCAGGTCGCTCGGCCAATCGTTATAATCTGCACCGTCCATCCGGACCTTGCCCATGTCCGGCGCGATGGCATTGGCAATCACCCGCGCCAAAGTCGATTTACCGGCCCCGGAAGGACCGATCACACCGACGAACTGCCCCGGCGTGATGCGGAAGTTGACGTTGTTAAGAATGATCGGGCCTTGCGCTCCTGCGCGGACATAAATGCCCTCTGCTTGCAACTCGCCCAAAGGCGCGGGCAAGCTGGTGCGCGCCGCGTCTTCATCTTTGGTGCCTTCAAAAAATTTGCGCAGTGTGTCCATGGCGGCGCGGCCGCGACCAATGCTGGGCCATGCCGAAATCAGTTGCTCAATCGGCTGCAGCGCGCGGCTCAGCAAAACCGAAGCGGCGATTACCGCACCTATCGAAATTTGCCGCTCCACCGCCAGCCAAGCGCCAAGACCAAGCGCCATGGATTGCATCCACATGCGCAGGAATTTGCCGGTCGAGGTAAAGGTGGTCGCAACCAATTGTCCTTCCGAACCCTCCACGACCCCCTTGGCACGTTCCTCCATATGCCGCTCGATCATCGCTTCCTTCATGCCGAGCGCGCGGACCACTTCAGACCGGGTCGAGGTGCGTTCCAGATCGGCATAGGCAATCGCTGATTGCTTATGGGCGTTCAAAGTCGAATCGCGGGTCTTGCGCTCATTGGTGACGGTCAGAACGACCAGCAATATGCCCGCGACAATGATGATACCGGCAATGGCGGGGTGCAAAATGGCGGCGACGATGATGTAGATCGGCACCCATGGCGCATCGAAAAAGATCATCGCCGGCGGGCCGCCGACCACTTGGCGGACCGCGTCAAATTCGCGCATCGCCTGTGTAGCATGGCCGCTGGATGCAGGGTTTTGCAGCATCCGGGCGACGATCGAACGCCCAAGTGACTTTTCAACGCGCAGCGATGCGCGCACCAGAATCCGGGCTCGAACGGCATCCAGCGCCGATAGGGTTACCAGCGCAAAGGTCACTGCCAGCGTGATGTAGAGCAGGGTCATCAGACCGCTAGTGGGCACCACCCGGTCATAGACCTGGATCATGTAGATCGTTGGCGAGAGGTACAGGATATTGATCAAACAGCTGAGCAGCGCGACCATGATGAAATGTTCACGACAGCTTTTGAAAGCATCCAGAAAGGCGGCAGGAACATCTTTGCCAAATAGCAGGCGCATTAGCTTATCTTTGTCTTTCCCACGTTTGACGTGACCGCCTTATGGCAGAAACGGGGCGCTATCACAATTACATTGCGGTTTTCTTGCAGTTTGTGGGCAGCGAATGTCAATCGGCACGGCATCGGCAGCAAAATTCGCTTGACCGTTCCTTTTATGTTCTGCACATCCAACGCATGGCCAAGCCCAAAAAAACCTTTGTTTGCCAGAATTGCGGCGGGATCAGCAGCCGTTGGCAGGGGCAGTGCGCCGATTGTCAGGAATGGAATACGCTGACCGAAGATGTACCGGAAACCACTTTTTCGGCGCGCCATGACCTTCACCGGGGCGGCCGAAAATTCGCTCTTATGCCGCTGGACAGCGACATTGCACCGCCGCCACGGATCGCCACTGGAATCGCGGAGTTTGACCGGGCGCTGGGCGGTGGTCTGGTCGCCGGGTCCGCGACCTTGATGGGCGGCGATCCGGGAATCGGCAAATCGACGCTTTTGCTCCAAGTCGCGGCGCGTTTGGCTGATCTCGGTAAAAGGGTCGCCTATATCTCGGGCGAAGAAGCGCCTGACCAAGTGCGGCTAAGGGCCAGGCGGCTAGGTTTGGGCAAGGCTAAAGTCGATCTTGCCTCGGTCACGTCGGTGCGGGATATATTGTCGACCTTGTCCGGACCCGGAGCGCCCGATTTTCTGGTGATCGATTCGATCCAGACAATGTATAGTGACGTGATCGAAGGGGCGCCGGGAACGGTCAGTCAGGTTCGGGCCTCGGCGCACGAGTTAATCCGATTCGCCAAAGAAAGCGGCACCATCCTGATGCTGGTTGGTCATGTGACCAAGGACGGCAGCATCGCAGGCCCTCGGGTGCTCGAACATATGGTCGACACCGTGATGAGCTTCGAGGGTGAGCGCAGCCATCAATACCGCATACTGCGCAGCGTCAAAAACCGTTTTGGCGGGACCGACGAGATCGGTGTATTCGCTATGGAAGCCGGGGGACTGGCCGAGGTTGCCAATCCCTCCGCGTTGTTCCTAACCGACCGTAGCGAAAGCGTCGCCGGGGCAACGGTATTTCCGGCGTTGGAGGGCAGCCGTCCGGTGCTGGTAGAAATTCAGGCGCTGACCGTGCGTCTGGCCAGCGGCGCAACACCGCGCCGGGCGGTGGTCGGTTGGGACAGCGGGCGGCTGGCGATGATTCTTGCGGTGCTGGAGGCGCGCTGCGGCCTCAGCTTTTCGGGGGCGGAGGTCTATCTGAATGTTGCTGGCGGCTATCGGCTGAGTGATCCCGCCGCCGATCTC
>JBGSLY010000013.1:0-3717 GCA_041740435.1 Parasphingorhabdus sp. | reverse complement strand
CCGCTTGATGGCCGATGCGCGGGTACAGGCGGAACGCTATGCCCTCGCGCTGCCCGACAATCACAAAACCCCGCCGTTTCTGATTGTCGCAGATATTGGCCGCAGTTTTGAGCTGTATTTCGACTGGGTCGGCAACGGGCGCGGCTACAGCTTTTTCCCCGATCAACAGAATTACCGGATCACGCTGGATCAGTTGCGCGATGAAAATATCCGCGATTTGCTGCGCGGCATATGGACCAATCCGGCCAGCGTCGACCCCCGGTTAAAGGCCGCAGAGGTCACCCGCGACATTGCCGTGCGGCTCAGCCGGGTAGCCGAAGCCTTGGAAAAGGATCAGCGGCTGGCAAGGCCCGGATCGGCGGATTATCAACTGGCGCAGGGAATAGAGGAAACCTCGCTGTTCCTGATGCGCATCCTGTTCTGCATGTTCGCCGAAGATGTGGGGCTGTTGCAAAAAGGCAGCTTCGCCCTGTTTCTGGAGGAATCACGCAGCAAATCGGATCGCTGGTGGCAATCGGGCCTGACCCAATTGTGGAGCGCGATGAACAGCGCCGAAGAAACAAACCGGTTCTGGAACCACGGCGACGCGCTGGTCCGCTATTTCAACGGCAATTTATTCAGCAAAGCCAAGGTTTTCGATCTGCCGCAGGAGTTCAAGGGCGAACTATACGAAGCGGCGAAGCGCGACTGGCGTTCGGTCGAACCGGCGATTTTCGGCACGCTGCTCGAACAGGTGCTGACCAAGACACAGCGCGCGCAACTGGGCGCGCACTACACCCCGCGCCCCTATGTGCAGCGGCTGGTCAGCGCGACCTTTGGCGATACCCTGAATGCCGAATGGGCCGAGGTTGAGGATAAGGTGCGGACGCACAACAACCCCACTCCCCTTGCGGGAGAGGGAGGAGCCGCTTTAGCGGCGGGGGGAGAGGGGATGGACCCACAAACCTCGCCAGAGACCAGCCCCTCTCCAACTTCGCCTAGCGAGCAAGCTCGCAAGGCTTCCTATCCTCTCCCGCAAGGGGAGAGGAATAGCGCCGCACTCTCCCTCATCCAATCCTTCCACACCCGCCTCTGCAATCTCCGCATCCTCGATCCCGCCTGCGGCACCGGCAATTTCCTGTATGTCAGCATGGAGGAACTGCTGCGGCTGGAGGGCAAGGCATTGGCGCTGGCCGAAAGCCTTGGGACACCCATAAAGCCCGCCGTCCATCCCAACCAGTTTCTCGGGCTGGAGCTCAACCCGCGCGCGGCGGTGATTGCCGAACTGGTGCTGTGGATCGGCTGGCTCAGACACCGGCTGGCCAACCACCCCGCCGCGATTGGCGATCCGGTGTTGCCGACGCTGACCAACATCAACGGCGGAAAGCACGGCGGGTTCGACGCTGTGCTCACCCGGACAGAGACGAACGAGCCAGACACCGCCAACCCGATGGTGCCCGATTGGCCAGCGGCCGATTATATCATCGGCAATCCTCCGTTTATCGGCGGCAAGGATATTCGCGCCAAATTGGGCGGCGATTATGCCGAGGCTTTGTGGAAAGCCAATCCGCGAGTGCCCAAATCGGCGGATTTCGTCATGCAATGGTGGGACCAGGCCGCCTTGCTGCTGACCCGCCCCGGCACCCGGCTGCGCCGCTTCGGCTTTGTCACCACCAACAGCATTACCCAGACCTTTAGCCGCCGGGTGATAGAGGGGTATCTCAATAAAAACCCCTCTCCCCTTGCGGGAGAGGGAGGAGCCGCGTTAGCGGCGGGGGGAGAGGGGATGGCGCCACAGGCTCCGGCCAAGACCACCCCCTCTCCCGACCCTGCTGCGCAGGGCCACCCTCTCCCGCAGGGGGAGAGGGGTTTATCCCTCATCCTCGCCATCCCCGATCACCCGTGGACCAAGGCCACCAAGGACGCCGCCGCCGTCCGCATCGCCATGACCGTGGCAGCGGCAGGCGCGCAGGACGGCAAGCTGATTGAAATTGTCCGCGAGCAAGGGCTGGAAACCGACGATCCGGTTTTGGTGACGCGCGAAGCCGATGGCGCGATCAATGCGGATTTGACGGTGGGGGCTGATGTAGTGAGCGTGCAGCCGTTGAAGGCGAATGAGGGTATTTCGTCGCCGGGCGTGAAGCTGCACGGCGCAGGCTTTATCGTGTCACCAGCCGAAGCGGAACATCTCGGCCTTGGAAAACGCGAAGGGTTGGACGCGCATATAAGACCGTATCTAAATGGACGTGATTTGGTTCAAAATTCCCGGAAATTGATGGTAATCGATTTTCTGGGAGTTGAAGAAAAGGATGTGCGGGTTCGCTTCCCCGAAGTTTATCAGCATCTTCTCACTACCGTTAAGCCAGAACGTGATCAAAACCGCCGGGAAAGCTACAAAAAATATTGGTGGGTCCATGGCGAACCGCGAAAAGACATGCGACCTGCCTTGGCTGGGATTTCAAAATTTATTGCAACAGTCGAAACGACAAAACATCGCATCTTCCAGTTCGTCGATGCCCGTTTTTTGCCAGATAATATGGTGATTGCCATTGGCAGTGATGATGGAGCTAACTTAGGAATATTGTCATCCAACATACATCTTCAATGGACCTATGCAAAGTGCAGCTTGTTGGGAGTAGCCACTTTTGAGCAGGGCCACCGCTATAACAAATCGCAAATCTTCGACCCCTTTCCCTTCCCCGACGCCACCCCGCAGCAACGCAGTGTCATCGCCGAACTCGCCGAAGAGCTCGACGCCACGCGCAAGGCCGCGCTCGCCGAAGTGCCCGGCCTGACCATGACCGAGATTTACAATCTGGTGGCGGGGTTGAAAAAATCCTCCCCCCAACGGGGGAGGGGGACCAGCGAAGCTGGTGGAGGGGTACAAGCCCCGTCAGACAAACCTGCAAGGCGAAGCACTAACTCCGACGGTACCCCTCCCCGTGCCGGGGAGGATTTAAGTGCCCCCGCCACACTTGACCCCGCCACCGTCGACAGAGCTAGGGCCGCCCGCGCGGGGATCGTCCTGCGCCTGCACGAACAAATCGATGCCGCCGTCGCCGATGCCTATGGCTGGGGCGAAGATTGGAAGCGGGGTGACCTGACTCCGGCCGAAATCGTCACCCGGCTGGTCGCGCTCAATGCGGCACGCGCAAGCGAAGAAGCGCAAGGCCATATCCGCTGGCTCCGCCCCGATTATCAAATCCCGCGTTTCGGCGCGGGGAAAAAGGGCGGAAAGAAAATTTAATGGAAAACCGCCAAGAACATCTAAAAAGATGGTGACCCCTACGGGAATCGAACCCGTGTTTCAGCCGTGAAAGGGCCGCGTCCTAACCGCTAGACGAAGGGGCCATCGTGCGTGGCGAACCGCGCCTTTACGGATTCGCACTAGCGAGGTCAAGGGTTTAGCACCGGGTTTTTCTGGTCCGACATAAACCCCGCGATTCCGGCGGGATTTAGTCCGCCCATGCGGCATCATCAAGGTGGATTTCCGCCGCCGGACGGGCGCCCCAGTCGTCGATTTTGGCGCGGCCGGCCAACCATAATTTGCGGTCTTTGGGCGCATTGAGCAGGGTTTGGCCAAGGTCGGTTGCAGCCGCGCGAAAAGCGATAGTCTTGATCGACGCGCCGTCATCGCCCGCCACAATCATGCGAAGATGATCGGTGCCGACGACATCGGCCTTTACTATTCGCACGGGCCCCGCCGCAATGCGCGGCGCGGGCCAGCCCATGCCATAG
>JBGSLY010000012.1:0-4254 GCA_041740435.1 Parasphingorhabdus sp. | reverse complement strand
GACCTTGACCGGCAGAAACGTCCCCGCGCCGACGTGCAGGGTCAGCGTTTCATGCCCCACACCCGCTTCGGTCAGCGCGGACATCAGCGAATCGGTGAAATGCAGCGCCGCTGTCGGGGCAGCAACCGCGCCATCTTGCTTGGCAAACATCGTCTGGTAATCGCGGCGATCCCGGTCATCAACGGCGCGCTTGCCCGCGATATACGGCGGCAGTGGCATGGTGCCCGCGCGCTCCAGCAACACTTCCACTGGCTCGTCCCCGGCAAAGGCCAAAACAAAACTGCCATCGGGCAACCGGGTTTCCGCGATGGCCTGTACATCACGACCAAAATCAATGGTATCGCCCTCCGACAGGCGCTTGGCATTGCGGATAAACGCCTGCCAACGGCGTAAATCCATGCGCTTATGCAGGGTCGCGCCAATTCGCGCATTTCCCCGGGTCCCCTCCAACTGCGCCGGGATCACCCGCGTATCGTTGAACACCAGCACATCACCGCGCCGCAACAATTGCGGTAGGTCGCGGACGCTATGATCGGACAGCTCCCCCCCGCCCACGCGCAGCAACCGGGCCGCATCGCGGGGCTCCACCGGACGCAGGGCGATGCGTTCGGGCGGCAGTTCAAAATCGAAAAGGTCAACCCGCATTGATTCCTCGCGGCAAGCGGGCCATGCCGTTATTGCGGAAGCGGCGCGTTGAGATCGCTGACCGAAACGTTGCTGTCTCCACTCGCGGGCGGCGCTATGACCGGCGCGACGCCGTCACTGCCAATCGATGCCTTCAAAATCCGCGAAGGGTTAGCAGGCGGCTCACCGCGCGCGATCAGGTCGACATATTGCATCCCTTCGGTGACCCGGCCGAAAACGGTATACTTCCGGTCCAGGTTCATGCGCGGATAGAAAACAATGAAAAACTGGCTGTTGGCACTATTTTCATCCTGGGTGCGGGCCATTGACACCGTGCCGCGAATGTGCGGAAACGGGTTGAATTCTGCTTTTAGGTCGGGGAGGTCGGAGCCTTCGGTGCCCATTCCGCTTCGGTCACCGGTCTGGGCCATAAACCCTTCGATAACCCGGTGAAAAATTACGCCATCATAAAATCCGCGACGTGCCAAAGTTTTGATCCGCTCCACATGATTGGGGGCAAAATCGGGAAACAGGGCAATGGTCACGCGCCCGCCGGTCGACAGATCAAGGTGCAGCGTGTTTTCGAGTGGATCGACAGGCGCAGCCGCCGCAGGCTCGGCAGGAGCTGGGTCGGCTTCTTGCGCATAAGCCGGGCTGATAGCCATCAGCAGGAGAGCACAAATAGCGGACAATTTCTTGATCATGAACCGATTTCCTTTGATGGGCGGCAAAGCATATACCCCGCCGCCACTATGCGCGCCCTGCTTGCCCTTGGCTGAACGCGGCCGTTTGGTCAATCGCCCTTGCGGCCCAGTTCGCCAACCCGTTTCACCACTTCGTCACGCACCAGCGGGGTCACAAATTTGCGAATCTCGCCGCCATAGATGGCAATTTCCTTGACCAACCGCGATGCGATCGGTTGCAGCGAGACATCTGCCATCAGGAACACGGTTTCAATCCGGTCGTTGAGTTGCTGATTCATTCCCGCCATTTGATATTCATATTCGAAGTCGGCAACCGCCCGAAGCCCGCGCACAATGACGCTCGCCCCTTGGCTTTCGGCAAAGTTCATGAGTAGCGCGTTGAACCCGACCACCCGAATATTGCCCTCTATCCCTAGCACTTCCCGCTCGACCATGGCCAGCCGCTCTTCGTCGCTAAACATCGGTGATTTGGCGGCGTTGGTCGTCACACCAATCACCAGCTCGTCGACCAGTTTCGCGCCGCGCCGGATAATGTCCATATGTCCCAATGTGATGGGATCAAATGTCCCGGGATATACCCCGATTCGTTTAGTCATGGCCGCCCTCCCCTGCTTGCCTGGTATTTTTTGCCTTTAATGGTCGCGCGCAATCGCATAATCGGCGATGGCGCGCAGCAGATCGGCCTCGCTGCCATAGCTTTGCAAATGTCCCTTGGCCTGCTCAACCAACATCCGCGCCTGATCGCGCGCACGGTCGAGCCCCAATAATGTCAGAAAGGTTTGCTTGCCCGCATCGGCGTCTTTGCGGAGCTTTTTACCTGCCAATTCCTCCGCGCCCTCCACATCCAGAATGTCATCGGCAATTTGAAACGCGAGGCCGACGTCATGGGCATAGCCGCGCAAGGGCGTCCGTCCTTCGGCATGTTGGCGGCCCAAAATCGCCCCCATTTCCACACAGGCCTCGATCAATGCCCCGGTTTTCAGCTGCTGCAGCCGGGTGATGGTCGGCAGGTCAAAGTGCGTTTTTTCGGCCATCAGGTCCATCATCTGGCCGCCGGCCATTCCCTGCATTCCCGCCGCATGGCTCAGGCACTGGAACAGCTCGACCCGAACAAAGGGATCGGAATGGGTGGCATCGTCCGCGAGCATTTCGAACGCCATGGCGTGCAACGCATCGCCAGCCAGCACCGCGTGCGCCTCATCAAACGCTTTGTGCACGGTTGGCTTGCCACGCCGCAGGTCATCATCGTCCATGCACGGCAAGTCGTCGTGGATCAGCGAATAGACGTGGATCGCCTCCACCGCGACACCGACGCGCAGCGCATAGCTTTGATCGACGTGAAACAGGCGGGCGGTGGCCATCACCAACAAGGGCCGAAGCCGCTTGCCGCCGCCAATCGCCGCGTGGCGCATTGCCATATACAGGCTGGCGCGGGGATCGTCGGGAACGCGCAGCAGGCTATCAAACGCGCCGTCCACAGCAGCCGCGATGCGGTCCATTTCTTCGGTGAGATTGACGGCCATCGCTTCTTCCCGCTCAGTCGCTGTCAAACGGTGCGGTGCCCACCGGCTGACCCTCGCGGTTCAGGGTGATTTTTTCGATCCGCGCCTGCGCTGCTTCCAACCGTTTCTGGCACTGGCTGCGAAGCGCTTCACCGCGCGCATAGAGATTGATCGCTTCTTCCAGCGGGACTTCGCCCGCCTCAAGCTGATGCACGACATTTTCCAAGGCCTTGAGCGCCTCTTCGAAGCTCAATTCTTCGGCGGGTTGGGATGGTGATTCCATAGCCCCCTGCTTTGACGGGCCGTGGTTGCCGGGTCAAGGCTTTGCCGCTATGTGGTGGGATAAAGAGGGGTTGGAGGGGAAACTGCGCGATGTTCATTGGCCATTATGCACCGGCGCTTGCGATGGCAGCGCATCCCAAGGCCCCGCGACTGGGCACGTTGTTTGTCGCGGCGCAGCTGGTCGATTTCGGGTTTTTCACTCTGGTGATGACCGGCGCGGAGCGGATGCGGATTAGCCCCGGTTTGACCGCGATGAACCCGATGGATCTGTACCATATGCCTTGGACGCACAGCTTGCTGGGGAGTTTGGTTTGGGCCGCCGGCTTTGCTCTGCTGCTCTACTTCCTGACCCGGCACAGGACCGCAGCGATTATCGGCGCGGGAGTCGTTTTGTCGCATTGGTTCCTCGACCTTCTGGTGCATGCGCCCGATCTTACGCTGGCGGGCGGGCCGCCGAAACTGGGCCTGGGCCTGTGGAACCACCCGGCGATAGAAATGCCCTTGGAATTGCTGATCACCTTCGGCGCGCTCGGCTATTATCTCGCTAGTACCCGGCCAGTGCGCGGCAAGGGAAAGGCGGCCCTAGCGGTATTGATTGTGTTGCTGCTGGCGTTTCAGGGATTCAACTGGTTTGCCCCGCCACCGACCGAATTTGATATGTCGATTCCGGTTATGGGTTTATTGGCCTTCACTCTGTTGACCGGAGCCGCGGCCTGGCTGGCTACCACGCGCACACGAAAGGGCGTTTTATGAATCTTGTGATATCCTATGTCCTTGCTGCTGTGATTTTCGGCATGCTTGATGCGGTGTGGCTAAGCCAGATGGCCCCGCGCCTGTATCGGCCGATACTGGGCGATATGCTGGCCGATTCGTTCCGGACGGGACCGGCGCTGGTTTTCTACGCACTATATATGTTCGGTATCGTCTGGTTCGGGGTACGCCCAGCGCTTGCCAGCGGCCTGTGGACCAGCGCTCTGCTCAACGGCGCGTTGTTCGGCGGATTGGCCTATGCCACCTATGACCTGACCAATCAGGCAACCTTGCGGGTTTGGAGCACCAAAATTACCGTGTACGACATCGCTTGGGGCGCGTTTGCCAGCGGCGTGACGGCGGCGTTGGTAGCCGCCATTGTGCTGCGGTTT
>JBGSLY010000011.1:0-17546 GCA_041740435.1 Parasphingorhabdus sp. | reverse complement strand
GCCGGGCATTGAGCGAGGGGAAGCTGCCCACAATGCCCGCCTTGCATTGCGCAATCACCAGCTCGGGACCGGAAATGATGAACAGAGGAGACCCGATCAAAGGGAGGCGCAGGGTGTCAAAAATGGCGGGCAGGGTCATGGGCTATCCTCTTTTGTTATGCAAATTTGCCATGTCCCTAACGGCTCATATGCAAATTGCCACCATCAATTTTGTAGGGTTGATCAATCGGCTCTTGTCTAAAAAATCGCAAGAGGCTCGGTTTGCAAATTGATCATTGGGCCTATCGCATTTCGGTTGTCGTTTCTATATGCTTGTCGCATGCATTGGAGGCATGGTTGCCATTTACGTTTCGGCAAAGCTTAGGAATGAGAGAACAAAGCTTCGATTAATGGCCATCAAGCTTGTAGACTTAGGGACCAAAATCGCATGGACCATGGCGAAATTTCCAACGGAAACGAAAAGTAAAAATGGAGAGTGATATGTTAGGCGGAATGCAACGCAGCCCTTTGGTTATCAGCAATCTTTTGGATCATGCCGCCCGCGAACATAAAACCCGCGAAATCGTAACCCGCTGGGCCGACGGCAGCGAAACGCGCAGCAATTGGGGCGAAGTCGGCGTGAACGCGCGCAAATTGTCTCAGGCTTTGCTGAAGCTTGGTGTCGGCATAGGTGATCGGGTCGCAACCCTTGCCATGAATCATGTCCATCATCTGGTCAGTTGGTACGGTACATCCGGTGTGGGCGGAGTTCTGCACACCATCAATCCACGCCTGTTTGAAGAGCAGCTGGTATATATTTTTAACCATGCCGAGGACAAGGTGCTGTTCTTCGACGCTGCCTTCACGCCGATTGTCGAGAGGCTGAAGCCGCAATTGAAAACCGTCGAGCATTATATCCAGTTTGATGGAGTCAAAGCTGATTATCCGCTATTTTCGGAGCTTTTGGCCGCCGAAGATGGCGATTATCAATGGGCGGAAGTCGATGAAAATGACCCATGCGGACTGTGCTATACCAGCGGGACCACGGGCAATCCCAAGGGTGTTTTGTACGAGCATCGCTCTAATGTTATTCATGCAATTACCGAGGTTCAGCCCGATGTGATGGATATGAGCACGCGCACCGTGATGCTGCCCATCGTCCCAATGTTTCACGCCAATGCTTGGGGTCTGCCATTCGCCGCCGCGACTGTCGGCGCGAAAATGGTCTTTTCTGCGACTAACGATGCGGGAGTGTTGTGGAAGCTGATCCGGGAAGAAGGCGTGACCCACAGCGCCGGGGTACCGACGGTTTGGCTCGCAATGTTTGCCGACATGGATGCCAATGGCGGAGATTTTGGCAAATTGCGGGTCATGGTAATCGGTGGCTCCGCAGCACCGCGCGCCATGATCGAACGGTTCATGAAAAATGGCATTCGGGTGGCGCATGCGTGGGGTATGACGGAAACTTCCCCCATTGGCACGACCGGCGCGATGCCAGCGAACTGGGATGAACTTAGCTTTGATCAGCAAGTCGATTGTGTCGCCAAACAGGGGCGTCCACCCTTCGGCGTCGAATTGCGTGTCGTCGATGACGAGGGCAGGGTGCTGCCCCGCGACGGGGAATCGAGCGGTGCGCTTCAGATACGGGGGCCGTGGATCATCCGCCGCTATTTCCAGGCGGGAGAGGACGCGACACAGGATGACGACTGGTTCGATACCGGCGATGTAGCCGTTCTGCATGCCGACGGCGTCATGCAAATCACTGACCGGGCCAAAGATGTTATTAAATCTGGCGGCGAATGGATTAGCTCGATCGAACTCGAAAACGCAGCGGTGGGCTGTCCAGGGGTGGCAGAAGCGGCGGCGGTTGGCGTGTATCATCCCAAATGGGACGAACGGCCTTTGCTGCTGGTGGTCAAAAAGCCCGATGCCAATTTGACCGAGGCCGATGTTATTGGCTATTTGGAGGACAAGGTCGCCAAATGGTGGCTGCCGGATGAGGTCAAATTCATTGCGGAACTACCCCATACCGCCACGGGCAAAATCCTGAAACGGGCACTGCGCGATGAGTATAAGGACTATCAGCTGAAAACTCTAACCGCGGCGGTATGAACTTGCGCTAAAATAGCTCCATTTGCCGGTTGGTCATAACGGGCCGCACAAACAGATCTGTCCGTATGGTTATTTTGCCCTTGCTCAGTCCAGCTTTGCGCGCGGCGATAGCAAGGCGGGTTCGAATGAGTTCGGCCCAAGGCCCCGTCCCGCGCATCCGGCTGAAAAATTGCGGATCATTGTTGCGTCCAGCGCGCATGGACCGAATGATGGACATGACTTTGCCGCGCCGATCAGGGAAATGGCTTTGCAACCATTGCTCAAACAAGGGCGCTACCTCATGTGGCAATCGCAGAGGGATCATCGATATGCTTTTCGCTCCAGACGCGCCTGATGCGGCGGTGATCGCTTCAATTTCGTGATCGGTTATGGCCGGGATTATCGGCGCAATATTGACATGAACGTGAACCCCGGCGGCACTCAACAACCGCACGGCTTCAATTCGCTTTTGCGGATGCGGTGCACGTGGTTCTAGCAACCTCGCCATAGATGCATCCAAGGTCGTGATTGAGATCGCCACCGCTGTGAGCTGCCGCGCTGCCAACTCGCCCAACAGGTCGACATCGGCAAGCACCCTGTCCGATTTTGTCGTGATACAGACGGGATGGCAAGTTTCCAGCATGACTTCCAGAATCTGCCGGGTAATCCGGTATCGTTTTTCTATCGGCTGATACGGATCGGTATTGGTACCCAAAGCGATGACGGCAGGCGAGTAGCTTTTCTTCGCCAATGTTTGCCGCAACAATTTGGCAGCCTGCGGCTTGGCAAACAAGCGGCTCTCAAAGTCCAGTCCCGGCGAAAGATCATGATATGCGTGCGTGGGCCGCGCATAGCAATAGATACACCCATGTTCACACCCGCGATAGGCGTTGATCGATCGGTCAAAGGGCAAATCAGGAGAGGCATTGAAATTCAGGATGGATTTAGGAAATTCGTTCGTCACTTCAGTACGCAAAGGCGGCGCGGAGCCGTCGATGGACGTTTGCGCGTCGAGCCAATCGCCATCTACGTGCCTTTCAGGCAAATCAAAGCGAATCGGCCGGTCGTTGCTGGGGGCGCCGCGGCCTTTTACGGGACGAACAGAGAGATTCGGATGCTCCATGCGTTCATTTTAGCATGGGAACATATAAAGAACAAAATCATTCTTTCAAACGCGGGATCAACTCGACAAAATTGCAAGGCCGGTGGCGACTATCGAGTTGGGTATCCAATATGCCGTCCCAACCATCCTTTACCGCGCCGTTGGAGCCGGGCAGGGCGAAAATATAGGTTCCGTTCGCCACAACCGCGCACGCCCGCGACTGAACGGTCGAAGTGCCGATGGATTGATAGCTCAGCCAGCGGAACAGTTCGCCAAAGCCCGGTATGTCTTTGTCCTTGATGCGGTCTAGCGCCTCCGGCATCACATCCCGACCAGTCAGGCCGGTGCCGCCCGTGGTCACGATGACATCGATCGTTGGATCGCCGCACCAATTTTGCAGATGCGCCGCTATGGCATCAACATCGTCTTTCAGTAGCGCGCGTTCGGCCAGGGAGTGCCCTTTGGCTAAAACACGCTGGACGAGAATATCTCCGCTGCTGTCTTCTGCCAAGGTTCGGCTGTCGGAGACCGTCAGAACGGCAATGTTTATGGGTTTGAACGCGCGGGTTTCATCAATCGGCACGGATAAAGTCCTTTGTTCCACTGTCTTGGCTCGGATGACGCAGCAAAGAGTAATGCGCCATGGTTTGCAACCGGCATTTGTGCGTAAATATGGTCTTTCCGAAGGCAGGGGAAGCGGGTAGGCACTTTGCGCAATGGCCAATTCCGGAGATATAACTGCACTGACCCTCGCCCTAATTCTGGCGGGATGGATGGCGGCGGCGATTATTGCCATTTGGATAGGCCTTTCGCGCAAGGCGCAAGCCGACGCGATACTTAGGCAGTCGGGACGACTGGGCCGTTTGCTGGAAACATCACCATCTTTGCCCTTGATGGTGCGCAGTGATGGTCGGCTGGAAGGTTCGCAGCGATTAGCCCGCTGGTTGGGCTTTGACAGTCTGCCGGGGCATATTTCCGAACTTTCGGGATCAACAACGGGTTTGCCTGCCGAGGATTTAAAGTGCCTGCAAAAAAATGTGTCTCTGGCCCAGAAATCGGGTGAGAGTTTTGAGCAAGTGGTCAAAGTCACCGGCGGTGATCATTGCTATCGGTTAAAAGGCGGGAAGTCGGACAATCGTATCGCTTCGCAGGGCGTCGCGATTATCTGGTTCACCGATGTCACCGATTCCGAACGGGACCGAAAGCTTCTGACCGAGGATCGCGACCGGGCTTCTGCCGATTTCAAAGCGCTATCGGTTTTAATCGAATCCGCGCCGATACCCATGTGGCACCGTGACGCCTCTTCCAAATTGTCGCTGGTCAACGCCGCCTATGTCCAAGCGGTTGAGGCAGAGGATAGTCGACAGGTTGTAGAGCGCCAGATGGAATTGCTCGACCAGACCGATGCAATGCCGCCCGGTGGAGACCAAAAAAATACGGCATCGGGGTCCATAAGCCGAAACCAGCCTCAGGATAGAATATCAGCGGCAACGATTAGCGGACAGCGGCGGATGGTTCGATTGGTTGATGTGCCTTTGCCGGGCGGAGAAATGGCGGGATATGCCATTGACGTGCAGCAGTTGGAGGATGTCAAGTCCGCGCTGGCCCGGTTTGGGGAATCGCAGCGGACCTTGCTCGATATGATGTCCGCGGGCGTGGCGCAATTTGATGCCGAACAATGCCTCAGTTTCTCTAACCTGCCCTTTCAGCGCGCCTTTTCCATGCGTCAACAATGGTTGTTGGATCGACCCGAATTTCCGCGTTTGCTGGACCGCATTCGCGAAATGAATCGATTACCTGAAGTTAGAGATTTTCCCGCGTGGCGAAAGGAGCGCGAGCAGTGGTTCCATTCGCCGCAGCCTGCCGAGGAAACCTGGACCCTGCCCGATGGCACGCATTTTCGGGTTCTTGCCAATCCGCTGCCCGACGGCGGATTGTTGCTGTTGTTTGAGGACCGGACCGAACAGGTGCGATTGGCAGGCGCACGCGATACCTTGCTTCGGGTCCGGGCGGCGACATTCGACAATCTGTTCGAGACGATAGCCGTATTCACCAGCGACGGAAAGCTGAGCATCTGGAACCGCAAATTCGCGAAATGTTGGGATCTGGAGGAGGCCGATCTGGATGTGCATCCCCGAATCGATGCGATCATGCAAAAAATGGCGCGGCAACTCAAAAATCCGGCCAAAATCTCCGAATTGCGCGAACTGGTCCGTTCCGCGACCACAGATCGTCAGCAGCGCAGCGGCAAGCTTATTTTTGTGGACAAGCGGGTGTTTGATGCGGCGACCATACCATTGCCCGATGGCAACGCGTTGCTGACAATGCTCGATGTCACCGACAGCAGCCGGATGGAGCAGGCGCTTCGCGAGCGAAATGAGGCACTGATCGAGGCCGACGAGATTAAAGGCAATTTCCTCGCCAACATGAGCTATGAATTCCGTACGCCACTAACATCGATAGGCGGATTTGCGGAAATGCTCGATCACGGATTGGCCGGCCCGCTGAGCGAACAAGGGCGCGACTATGTGCGGGCTATCCTTGAGTCGGTTCAGCGATTGGGTGCACAGATCGATAACGTCCTCGACCTAAGCCAAAGTGAGGCGGGCGCGTTGCCGATTTCGAAAGAGAAGCATGACGTTCGGGCCTTGGTGGAAGAATGTGTGTCTGCCTTTGCTGTGCAGGCCAAAGCTTCCGAAATAGATCTGGAGCTCCAGCTTGATGAGCGGTTGGGGAGTGCCATGGTGGACCGCAAAAGATTTGCTCAGGCGTTGATGCAGATAATCGATAACGCCATCCGGTACTCCGGCCATGGAGCCCGCATTCTGATCAACGGCAGCGGGACCGTGCAAAAGGCCATCATTCACGTCTCGGATAACGGCCCCGGCATGACCACGGGTCAGCAATCGCGCGCGTTTGACAGCTTTGCCCGGTCGCGCGAGAAGAAATCGGTCCAATCCGGCGGGGGACTGGGATTGCCGCTGGCAAGACAGCTGATTCTTGCGCACGGCGGCGACCTGAAGCTGGTTTCTGAACCGGGTCAGGGCACATTGGTCACCATTAGCATACCGCGTAAATAATGTCCGCAACCTTCACGATACACTCCGAGGCTGACATGCTGTCATGGGGCGAGAAACTCGGCAAACAGCTTGAAGTAGGTGATATCATCGCACTGTACGGGAATTTGGGTGCTGGCAAAACAACGCTGGCGCGCGGCATATTGGCGGGATGTGGTTTTATCGGTGAAGTGCCTAGTCCGAGCTTCGCTATCGTGCAGAACTATGACCCGCCCGCCTGCCGCATTCCGGTTGCGCATGTTGATCTATACCGGATCGACGAACCGGCGGAGTTACAGGAACTGGGCCTTGAAGACATGATGGAAACCGGAGCTTTGCTGGTCGAATGGCCCGACCGTTGGCCAGCTTTGGCCGGTCCGCAATTGCTCCGGATAACAATCGATAACGTGGATGATACCGATCGGCGGTTGACAGTCAGCCATGGGGACGCTTGGAAAGGGCGATGTCAATGAGCAACGGGATTCCCGATAAAATAGCGCAGTTTGCCGCACATTGCGGCTGGCACGGTGCGCAGATCGAGCCGCTGGCGGGCGATGCCTCTTTCCGGCGATATTTTCGCGTATCCGCTGGTGACCGACAGGCGATCTTGATGGATGCACCGCCGCCAGAGGAAGACCCGCGTCCTTTCCTTCATGTGGCACAGGAATTGGCGGCTTTGGGTTTTGCCGCCCCAGCGATTTTGGGCCAAGACTTGACGCAGGGGCTGGTGCTGCTCGAAGACTTTGGTGATCAGCGGATGCGGGAGTTTGTCGATGCGTTTCCGGAGCGCGAAGACGGAATCTATGCCGGAGTGGTCGATGTGCTGTTGTCGTTGCACCAACACCCTGCCATCGCCCTGCCGCCCTATGATCTAGCCATGTATCAACGGGAGGCGGGGTTCCTAACCGAATGGTATGGCCCGGCCATGGGGCTGGATTGCGATATACCCGGTTACGCGGCGGCGTGGGAAAAAGTGCTGCCCGATGTCCTTGCGGCCCAGAGCAATCCGGTCACTGTGCTTCGCGATTATCATGCAGAAAATATCATGCTGCTGCCCGATGGCGGCTTTGGCCTGCTCGATTTTCAGGACGCGTTGGCCGGGCATCCCGCCTATGATTTGGTTTCGATGCTGCAGGACGCAAGGCGGGACGTCGCGCCGCAGTTGGAAGCACGCATGTTGGCGCGCTATCTAGATCAAATATCAGGTATAGGCGCAGACCGTTTCCGCAGCCATTATGCGATTTTGGGTGCGCAGCGGAATGCGAAGATTATCGGCATATTTACGCGGCTCTGGCGGCGCGACGGAAAGCCAAGATACCTCTCCTTCATCCCTCGCATGTGGGGCTTGCTGGAACGCGACCTAGCTCATCCCGATCTTGCGCCGGTTGCCCGCTGGTTTGACGAAAATATTCCCTCAAAGGTAAGGTCCCGTCCGTTGCTGGATCAAAGGACGGACGCATGACCTCTATCCGATCGGCCATGGTGATGGCGGCAGGCCTGGGCAAAAGGATGCGTCCTTTGACGGCCACCAGGCCGAAACCGCTGGTTAGGGTCGCGGGGAAAGCGATGATCGACCATTGCCTTGACCGTTTGGCCGAAGCCGGAATGGAAACGGTGGTAGTCAATGTTCATTATTTGCCCGACGCACTGGAGGCGCACCTACGTGGTCGTGACTACCCCTTTGAAATCCGCATTTCTGACGAGAGAGCGCAGTTGATGGAAACCGGAGGTGGTCTGGTTAAAGCCTTGCCGCTGATTGATGGCGATACTTTTGTCTGTACCAACAGCGACAATATCTGGGTGGATGGACCGGTCAGTAGCATCGCGCGACTCGCCGAACGCTGGGACGATGAGAAGATGGATGCGTTGCTTTTGCTGGTTCCGCAGGCGGCAGCCTCCAATTATCGCGGCAGCGGCGATTTCCATATGGCGGGTGATGGCCGGGTACGCCGGAAAACCGCCAGTCGGCAGGCACCCTATGTTTACAGCGGTGTCCAGATTCTGTCGAAGCGATTGATAGTCGATGCGCCGGAAGGTCCATTTTCCACCAATATATTCTGGGACCGGGCGATTGCGGCGGGCCGGCTATTCGGCATCGCGCATGAAGGTTTGTGGTTTGAAGTGGGATCGCCCGGTGCCATTGGTTTGACCGAGACCGCGCTGGCCGATGGCTGAGCGGAGCGGACCACGCGTTTACACCATAGCCGCCCATGGCGGTTTTGCTGATGCCCTCGCGCAAGGGGTGCTCGACCGCTTTGGAAAAACGGACCGGATGGCGTTGGCGCGTGGCTTGCTTCTGCTGCCGAATAACCGGGCTAAACAGACCTTGCAGGAATCGTTCGTACGCTTGTCGGGCGGCGGACTGCTACTGCCTCGTATGGCGGCGATCGGGGATGCCGATATAGCCGAAAATATCGGTATTGCTATCGATAGCCTTGCCCTGACACAAACACTGCCGCCGGTGGTTGACCCGATGGAACGGCGGTTGAAGCTGGCACAAATAATCGGCCAAGCGCGCCAGATTGCGGGGGTAGCGGTTTCCGAGCAAGAGGCCCCCCAACTGGCGGATGACTTCGCCCGAACCTTGGATCAGCTGACTGTCGAGGGGAAACAGATTTCGGACCTTCTAGGCGCCAAGGATGAGAACCTCTCGGAGCATTGGAAAGTCGCTTATGGTCTGTTCCTTAATGTCATTGGGCAGTGGAAAGAATATTTGCTGTACACCGGACAGGCCGATGTTGCCGATAATCGCAACCGGATTTTTGAGTGCCTTACCTCGCACTGGCAAAACTCGCCCCCGTCTCGATTCATTGTGGCTGCGGGGATTACCACCGCGGCTCCGGCGGTTGCCCAATTGCTAAGGACCGTCGCTGACTTGCCCGCGGGCATGGTCGTGTTGCCCAATCTGGACGTGTCGGTGGATAGCAAAGAATGGGATGCCTTGGGCAAACTTTCTGTACCTTCCGACACCGAATTCCGGCCTCGCGCAGAGGAAACGCATCCGCAGTTTCATCTGAAACTACTGCTCGAGCGCATGGGGGTCGCACGCGGCGAGATTCGCGATTGGCGTCGGATTGGACCCAGCGCGGCGGCGGCAAAACGAAGCAGGGCGATCAACAACGCTTTTGCAATTCCCCGCTTTACCGCCAAATGGAATGAACTTCCGCCCAATGACCGCAGTCTGTCCGGGGTTCAACTGGCCATCGCCGCCACACCGGGGGATGAAGCGCAGATGGTGGCCATGCTGGTGCGCGAAGCATTAGAACAACCGGAACAGCGCATATCGATTATCACCCCGGACCGGGAATTGGCGGCGCGTATTGCCGCACATTTGCTTCGATGGGGCATAGAGGCCGACGATTCGGCCGGCCAAAAACTGGCGGAGACACCTGCCGGGGTTTTCCTGTTATCGATGATCGCCATGGCCGCCAGTGATTTTGCTCCGGTGGAGACGCTGACCCTCCTCAAGCATCCGTTAGCGCATGCCGAAGAGGAGCGGATTGCTTGGCTCGATCAGGCCCGCAAACTCGATCTGCTGCTGCGCGGTCCTAGGCCGCAACCGGGAGCGACAGGAATTGCCGATATGATCGCTGGCGATATGAAAGGCTTTGCGCGGGAAGATCGTAAGTCGGCTGCGCAATATTGGCAGGCGGTTCAAAAGGACCTCTCCGAACTGACCGATCAATTTTCCAAGGATAGCGGCGCAGATTGGGGCAGACTAATCAACGCGCTGAGAAACACCGCCGATAGGGTCAGCCAGTCAGCGATTTGGAAGGGAAATGCTGGGCGATCTGTGAGTGAATGGTTTACCAAGCTTTCCGAGCAGTCGGCGCTAGGCCCTGCTAAATTGTCTGCCCAAGATGCGTTGGGATATTTTGAGACCTTGATGCAGGATGTCGAAGTGCGACCTACTTTTGGCGGCCATCCCCGCGTCAAGATTTACGGGTTATTGGAAGCTAGGTTGCAGCAATCCGATTTGACAATTTGCTGCGGCCTCAATGAAGGGATCTGGCCGCAACAGGCAAAACCCGATCCTTGGCTTGCCCCCGTCATCCGCAAGCATTTGGGATTGCCAACGCTGGATCGGCAGATTGGATTGTCGGCGCACGATCTGGTTATGGCGCTTGGCGGGAAACGGATCGTGCTAACCCGCTCTGCCCGTCAGGGTTCCGGCCCCGCCATTGCCTCCCGTTTCGTTTTGCGCATGCAGGCTATGTGTGGGTCACAGTTGCAGCAGAACGAGGTTTTGCCGCAATGGGCGGAGATGCTGGATCGGCGCCGACCGGGGCAACCCTGTGCGCGTCCGGCACCCAATCCGGCGGCGGAGCGGCGGCGCGTTGCTTTATCGGTCACGGATGTCGACGGTTTAAAGGCGGACCCGTTTACTTTTTACGCCAAAAAGATCCTTGGCCTTAGAAAACTCGATATTCTTGATGCGGATCCGACCGCCGCATGGCGCGGGACGTTGGTGCACGATGTTTTGGAGCATTGGGCCAAGGATGACGATTATGCATCGGAAAAATTGCTGGAACGGTTGGATGTTGAACTGGCGAAACGGTCCAGCCATCCCTTGATGCGTTATCTTTGGCGGCCTCGGCTGGCCAAAGGGTTTGTCTGGGTCGGCGAACAGATCGAGAAAAACCGGGCAGAAGGCCGAGTGCCCCGACTTACAGAGGAAAAGGGGACCATAACGGTCGATGGCATCCCCTTGACCGGTAAAATCGACCGGCTGGATTTGATGCCGGACGGTTCTCTGGCGATTGTCGATTATAAGACCGGTCGTCCGCCTTCGGTTAAAGCTTTGATTGAAGGTTATTCGCTGCAACTCGGCCTGCTCGGAGCAATTGCTCAACAGGTCGGATTCAAAGATGTGCGCGGCACCGCTAGCCAATTTGAATATTGGTCACTGGCCAAAGATAAAGCCTCGTTCGGATTCTTTTCTTCGCCGCATGGCCCAAATAAACGAACCCGGATGGAAGCAGAGGAAATTGTCGATCATTGCTTAGGCCATTTGCGCCAGGCCATCGCTTGCTGGATCAACGGTAGCGAACCGTTCAAGGCCAAATTGCGCCCAGAATATGCCCCCTACACCGATTTCGATCAATTGATGCGGCTCGACGAATGGTATGGCCGGATGGAGGATGGCAATGGCTAAAGCGCGCATTTCGCCGTTGCACCCTTTGTTCGGGGATCAGGCCTTTGCCGTAGCCCCGGACGACAATGTCTGGCTGAGCGCTTCGGCGGGCACGGGCAAGACTCAAGTGCTAACGGCGCGAGTTTTGCGGCTTTTGCTGCGCGACGGCGTGGCCCCGGAGGATATTTTGTGCCTGACCTTTACCAAGGCAGGAGCGGCGGAAATGGCGAACCGGGTCCGGGAACGTTTGGCCGCATGGGTGCGGATGCCGCGTCCCGATCTGGCCCTTGAACTGAAAGCTATTGGCGCGCCTATCGATCCAAAGTCGATTGAAAAGGCGCGGACCTTGTTTGCCAGCTTGCTGGACGCGCCGGGCGGCGGGCTGCGCATCATGACGATTCACAGTTTTTGCCAGACATTGTTGGCCAGCTTTCCAGAAGAAGCCGGTATCGCCCCACGCTTTCAGCCGATGGAAGAACGAGATGCCAAAATCCTTGCCCGCGAAGCATTGTCGCAGATGTTGGTCCAGGCAGATGCGGCTGGCGAGCGTCATATTACCGATGCTGTTGCAAGGCTGAGCGCCCGCTATGGCGAAGATGACGCGGAAAAGTTTCTTCTGCGCTGTGCCAATGTCGGTTCGAGCCTAAATGAGGCAGATCAAGGACTTGCACCGCGGCTCAGACAGGCTTTTGCATTGCCGGAGACTGGAACTGCGGAGGACTTTTTGCGCGAAGCGTGCTGCGATGGCGCGTTTGACGAAGTTTTGCTGCGCAACATCGCCAAGGCAAACCGGGGTTGGCGTGCGAAAACCGGGCAACAAAATGCGCAGATTGTAGAAAGTTGGTTGGCGGCCAAGCCCATCGACCGGTTTGCCGGATTCCAAGATTTGCTGATGGTCTGGTCGAAAGAAAAAGGCCGCGCAATGGCGGTTCCAAAGCAACAGATCGTTGCCAAAGAATCTGCGTTCATTCGTTGGTCGGAAGAAGCTTTCGAGTGGAGCAAAGCATTGCTCGAGACCGCTGCATTGATAAAGTTCAGCGATTTTTGCGCGGAAGCCATAACGGCTGGGCAGCGGTATCAGCAGCATTATGCCGCGCTCAAACGGACCCGTGGGTTGGTCGATTTTGATGATTTGATTCGGCAAACCGCTAATCTGTTGATCGACTCCAAAATGCACCAATGGATCCGTTATAAACTCGATCAACGGACCGACCATATTTTGGTGGATGAGGCTCAGGATACCAATCCGGAACAATGGAGCATCATCGCCGCGCTCACTTCCGAATTTTTTGCAGGGGAGGGGGCGAGCGGGGATAAAATTCGTACATTGTTTACGGTCGGTGACTTCAAACAGGCCATTTTCAGCTTTCAGGGTACCAGTCCACGCTATTACAAACACGCTCGAGAGCGTTTTTCCGAACGAGCCGAGGAAGCCGAGCGCGGATTTCTTGACTTGGGGCTTGAGCGCAGCTTCCGTTCCGTTCCTGCAATACTCGATGCCGTTGATGCCGTTATCGAACATATCGGCCATGAAGCGCTAGAATTGTCCGACGCGCCGCCCCTGCATGTCAGCCATTTTCCTAACGATCCGGGGCAAGTGACTCTTTGGGAGGCTGTTAGTAGCAAGCAGCCTGACGAGGAGGATGAAAATTCGGAGGACGAGGAAAATTGGGTTAGCCCGGACAAGCGGGAGTTGGCGGATGCGATAGCTAAACAGATTGCAAGGTGGCTTGATCGCAGTGAGCCTTTGATGATCGGCAACAACGGCAAATATCGACCAGTCGAAGCCGGTGATATCATGATTTTGGTGCGGAGCCGCAGCGATCTTGCGTTGCTGATTGTCGCGCGGCTTTTTGCCCGGAATATTCCGGTTGCGGGCATCGACCGGTTCAAACTCGATCAACCGTTAGTGGTGCAGGACCTGCTTTCGGCCATTCGCTTCGTTCAGCAACCGGAAGATGATCTCAATCTCGCAGCGCTTCTGGTGTCGCCACTGGTCGGATGGAGCCATCAGCAACTCGATGACTGGGGATATCGGGGGACAGAAAATAAGTCCAAAAGCTTGTGGCGGCACTTACGGGAGACACTCCCAGATAGGAACGAACTGGAACCGCTATACGCTCTTTTGGCCATGGCTGATTTCTCGACGCCTTATGGTTTTCTAGAACGAATCCTCTCGGGACCAATGCAGGGCCGCGCCAAAATCATCGCGCGGATGACGCATGAGGCGGTCGATCCGATCAACGAACTTCTGAACGCGGCGTTTGTGTATCAGCAAGAACATTTAGCATCGTTGCAGGGTTTTCTGGATTGGTTTGATCGCGGCGCGCAGGAAATTAAGCGCGAATTGTCCGAGCCCGGCAATGCGGTGCGTTTGCTGACCGTCCATGGAGCCAAGGGATTGCAGGCGCCGGTGGTAATTTTGGCCGATGCCACCTCTGATCCTGACATGGCGCCGCCATCGGCGCTGACTGTAGACTTGGACGGGACGAAAGTACCCTTGCTTAATCCCAACAAGGACGAACAGGTCCGGTTGCTAGCCGATATTTATAAAAAGAAGCGCGAACAGGACCGGGCCGAGCATTGGCGGCTGCTCTATGTGGCCATGACAAGAGCCGAGAATCATCTGTTTATAACAGGCTCTCTCTCGTCAGGCAAAAAAGGGAAGCTGCCGCCGCATAGCTGGTACGTCGCTATTGCTGCAGCGCTTGCAGAATTGGGCAGCGAATGGCGCGAAGAAAAGAATTGGGGTCAGCAGATGCTGTTTGGCAGCACCGAATTTCAGGCGGGTAGCGGTCTCTACCAAGGCGGTACAATGCCAGCGCCAGATATCATGCCTATTGATTTTCCGGAATTTTTCGACCGCCCGGCCCCGCCCGAGGCTCTTCCGCCCAGACCCCTCACCCCATCACGCTTGGCACAGGACGATATCGTATACCGCCCCGACATAGGTCAGGACCCTTGGCCCGCCACACGCGGCAGGCTGCTCCATCAGCTGTTTGAGCGCTTGCCCGAAGTCGCGCCGGAACAGCGCTATTCATCGGCGGAGGACTGGCTGCTCAACCGCTGCGGAGTAACCGATAAGGGCCACCGGGAGGAAATAGTCGCCACGGCGCTCTCGGTCATCGGCGACCCGCAATGGTCCGCCCTGTTTTCGCAAGACAGTCTGGCCGAAGCGCCGATCTCTGCCGTGGTTGGCGGAATGACGGTTTTCGGTACCATCGATCGATTGCTGGTCGAGCCGGACCAGATTACAATTTTGGATTTCAAAACCGGAATTACGGTTCCCAATTCCGCGCACGATGTTCCGCGCAGCTATTGGCGGCAAATGGCGGCTTATGCCGCTGCCATCGCAATAATTTTTCCAGAGCACCGGGTCAAAGCGGCGCTGCTCTATACCGCGGAGGCCAAGATGATTGAGCTTCCGTCCGATATTCTCGACACCCACAAGCCGGACTATCAGCCATAAAGCAAATGCTATGCGTACTAAGCGGTTGAGTGGACAGGGCAGACGTCCTAAATGATGATCAATCAATATGGAGATTTATGATGGCAACGAAAGCAATTACCGATGACAGCTTTGGCAGCGATGTGATCGGTGCTGATGGTCCTGTTCTGGTCGATTTCTGGGCCGAATGGTGCGGTCCTTGTAAGATGATCGGCCCTGCGCTCGAGGAAATCAGCGATGAACTGGCGGGCAAGGTGACCATTACCAAGCTTAACATCGACGACAATCCCAATGCACCGGCCAAATACGGCGTGCGGGGCATTCCCACGATGATCCTGTTCCACAAGGGCGAAATTGTCGAAACCAAAGTCGGCGCAGCGCCCAAGAGCCAGCTGAAAGGTTGGCTGGAAGCTGCTCTTCCGGCTTGAGTCCTGTCAAGCTATCAGCCCAAACGTCTGGCGGCATCTTCCCATAATTTTGGTGTTGATGCCGCCAGCAAGCCGGTACCCGTATCCGCGGGACAATAAGCAGTTCCGTCCCAGCGCGCTGCTATCCCGCCTGCTTCATTGAGAAACAATATCCCCGCCGCATGGTCCCATGGCAAGGTCCGTTCAAAAATAGAAACATGGTTATGACCGAGCACAATGCGCGGATATTGTTCGGCAGCACAGCGAGGTATGTCGACAATCTCATAATGTGTGCCAGCTTTGGCGCTCATCGCATTGCGCTGCTTCTGGTTCATGAATACCTTGGATATCGCGGCGACTGGCCTTGATGGTTCCGGCATCTCGGCAGTGGTCACGCGCGTTTGATCAATCCACGCTCCCGATCCCTTCACGGCATGGCATAGGCGTGACGTCATGGGATCATAGAGCCACCCCGCCAAAGTTTCGTTGGCATCGCATAGCGCAACCAATATGCCGAACGGGATTTTGCCTTGCGAAAAATTCGTGGTACCATCAATTGGATCGATGATCCAGCAAAGCCGGTCCTTCAACGCGTTGGGCAGTTCGGGCTGATCTTCGCAGGCTTCTTCGCCGACGACAGTCGCTTCGGGAAGAATTTGCAGCAATCCCTCGGTCAACGCTGTTTCCGACAATCGGTCGGCTACTGTCACCAACTCGCCGGGCGACTTTTCCAGAACGTCACCAACACCCAGATTGCGAAAATGCGGCAGGATGATCTCTTGCCCCACCCGCCTTAATAACGCAGAGACCTGCTGATCCAAGATGTGCAAAGCCTAGCTCCGGTAATCGGCGTTGATGGAAATATAGCCATGGGTTAGATCGCATGTCCACACGGTTGCCTGACCCTTGCCCAATCCAATATCGACCCCGATGCTAATCTCCTTTCCCTTGAGATGCTTGGCAACCGGGGTTTCATCATAACCATCCACCGGCATGCCCTTGGCCGCAACTTGCACACCGCCGAAACTGATCCCGAGCAGGTCCCGATCGGCAGGCTCGCCGGCCTTACCGACAGCCATGACAACCCGACCCCAATTGGCATCCTCTCCGGCAATGGCTGTTTTGACCAAAGGCGAATTGGCGATGGCGAGCCCTATGCGCCTTGCGCTATCGTCATCCACCGCGCCGCTGACGCGGATTTCGATGAACTTGGTCGCACCCTCTCCGTCGCGGACGACGCTGTGCGCCAACTGTAGGCAGACGTCTTCAAGTGCGGCAGCAAAGGCATCTGCTCCTGCATCTGCGAAGGTGCGCAAGGGTGCATTGCCAGCTTGCCCGGTCGCAAAGGCCAGCACGGTATCGCTGGTGGAGGTGTCGCTATCGACCGTGATGCAGCTGAAACTGCGGCGATTGGCAGCACTGAGCAGTTCTTGCAAAAATGCTGGCTCAATCACGGCGTCGGTAAAAATATAGCCGAGCATGGTTGCCATATCGGGTGCGATCATGCCGGACCCTTTGATAATGGCCGCCAATTGGACCTTTTTCCCGCCGACGACTGCACTCGCACTTGCGCCTTTCGGAAAAGTATCGGTCGTCGAAATCGTCAGCGCAACATCCTCCCAATCACAGGGCGGCGCGGAGAGCGCAGCGGCAACACCAGCTTGCGCCTTGTCCTTGGGCAGCGGCACGCCGATGACCCCGGTCGAGGAGACAAAGACCTGTTCTTTAGAACATTCCAAAGCATCCGCCACCTGGCTCATTATCACCTCCACAGCCTCACGGCCGCGATAGCCGGTGAAGGCGTTGGAATTTCCTGCATTGACAATCAATGCCCGGGCTTGGCCTTGACCGATATTCTGCCGCCCGATTTCCACTTCCGAAGAGCAGCAGATATTGCGGGTAAACACCCCGGCGACTGCAGTGCCCTTCGCAAGTTCAACATAGGTCAGATCACACCGATCCCATGGCTTATAATGGGCCCGCACGACTCGAAGGGAAACGCCCGAAATCATGGGCATTTGGGGAAATGGCAAAGCGAGCGGAGATTGAGCATGTGACATGGTCGTTGCCATTACCCACGGCTTTGCTAAAAGGCCACAAATTTGACCGCCGGGATTCCATGCAGTTTTACCTGACCAGCTTTGTCGTACTGTTGCTCCAAGCCCTTGGTGCGCCTGCGATGGCATATGAATTGGCGGAGCAATCGGTCGCCAGCCAGCCGGAAACTCCCGCTCAGCAGAACAGCGATGTATTGGTCGGTCCGCTAGCAAGCACCGCTGAATTCACCGCCGCAGCACGGCAATGGAGCCAGCGGGTGATGCGCCGGGCG
>JBGSLY010000010.1:0-8307 GCA_041740435.1 Parasphingorhabdus sp. | reverse complement strand
AACAGGCGGGCTCCTCGCTCAACCTGTTCACCGACCGCCATGTTGATCGCGGCGGTGTGCCCGCTTCGGTATTCCAGTCGGTGAACGCGATTTACATCGTGCTGCTCGGGCCATTGTTCGCCGGTCTGTGGGTCTGGCTGGGACGCCGCGGGCTAGAGCCGTCGGCGCCAGCAAAGTTCGGGCTGGCGATGATGCAACTGGGGGCCGGGTTTCTGGTCTTGGTTGCAGGCGCAGCAGCGGGCGGCGACGCGATGGTGCCGGTGATCTTTATCTTCCTCATTTATCTGCTCCACACCACGGGCGAACTGTGCTTGTCCCCGGTCGGGCTGAGCGCAATGAACCGCCTATCGCCCGCCCATATGGCCAGCCTGATCATGGGCACATGGTTCTTCGCCTCGGCCACCGGTAATTTTGCAGCCGGACTGATCGCGGCAGCAACGGGTTCCGAAGCCGCATCAGGTGAAGGCGCGGGCCGTGAGGTCGTGCTCAGCGTTTACAACACAATCGGTTGGGTCGCGGTGGCGGTCGGGGTCGCTGTTGTGCTGATCTCTCCTTTGATCAAGCGATTGATGCACCTTGATACGCTGGCTGATGCCGAATTGGCGGGTGCAAAGGAAATTGGTGAAGTGCAAGGCGTCGGAATCCGGCCAGCCAATTGAATCGTAAAATCAGGGGGCAGATATGAATAGGAAATCGACATTCATTGCCGCTTTGGCCGTGTTTGCATTGGGCATTGGCGGCACCGCGCTGGATGCTCGCAAAAAGGACAAAGAGGAGGAGCAGAAGGCCGCTCCGGCGTCAAAATCGGCGCCGTTCCCCTCAACCTACAAAGCCTATCCCGGCATCGCTACCGCGATTCGCAATGTGACGATATTCGATGGCGAGGGTGGCAGAATTGAGAACGGCGTTCTCTTCATGTCGGGAGGCAAGATCAACAGTATCGGCGGGCCGGATACACCTATCCCCGCCGATGTCGCGGTATTTGATGGTGCCGGGAAATTTATCACCCCAGGGGTCATCGATATCCACAGCCATTTGGGCGACTATCCATCACCCGGTGTCGATGCGCACAGCGACGGCAATGAAGCGACCAGCCCGACCACGCCCGAGGTTTGGGCCGAACATAGCGTATGGCCGCAAGACCCCGGCTTTAGCCGCGCTCTCGCGAACGGCGGGGTTACGAGCCTGCAGGTCCTGCCGGGCTCTGCGAACCTGATGGGCGGTCGAACAGTGACGCTCAAGAACGTTTATGCGCGAACTGTACAGGGGATGAAATTTCCGGGAGCGCCGTATGGCCTTAAAATGGCGTGCGGCGAGAACCCCAAACGGGTCTATGGGGGCAAGGGCCGGATGCCGAGCACGCGCATGGGTAATTTGGCCGTGAACCGGCAAACTTGGATCAAGGCAGAGGAATATCGCAAGAAGCTGAAAGGCGGAAAGGAAGTCACCCGCGATTTGGCATTGGAAACACTGGCCGGGGTGCTGGATGGCGAGATTCTGGTGCACAATCACTGCTATCGCGCCGACGAAATGGCGCAGGTCATCGATATGGCCAAGGAATTTGGCTATAAGGTCAGCACCTTTCACCACGCGGTGGAAAGTTACAAAATCGCCGACATGCTGGCGGCAGAAGGAATCTGCTCGGCGGTCTGGGCCGATTGGTGGGGTTTCAAAATGGAGGCCTATGACGCCATTCCGGAAAATGCCGCACTGATTCACAATGCGGGTGCCTGCACCATCATTCACAGCGACGATGCCAACCAAATTCAGCGGCTCAATCAGGAAGCAGCGAAAGTCCAAGCCGATGGCCGGGCGATGGGCATTGATATTTCGGATGCGGAGGTGGTGCGTTGGTTTACCTATAACCCAGCGAAAGCGATTGGTATTGCCGAGATGACCGGCAGTTTGCAGATTGGCAAAATGGCCGATGTGGTGCTTTGGAACGGAAACCCGCTTTCGGTCTATTCACGGCCAGAAAAAGTATGGGTCGATGGCGCGTTGCTCTATGATGCCAAGGACCCAGCCCGCCGACCGGTCAGCGATTTTGAACTGGGTCAACCGGGCGAAGGGGATGTGAAATGAAGCGGCTGTTGCTATTCATCGCGACTTTTTCCATTGCCCTACCCGCGTCGGCACAAACGGTAGCGATTACCGGCGGCCGGGTTGTAATCGGAGACGGCAGTCCGGCCATAGAGAACGGGACGGTAGTGCTCAGCAATGGCAAGATCGTCGCGGCGGGGGCAAATGTCGCGATTCCGGCAGGTGCCAAGCGAATCGACGCCAACGGCAAATTCGTGACGCCCGGATTATTCGCCGGATTTAGCCGGGTTGGGCTAGTGGAAGTCGGCGCGGTCGAAGCGGCCAATGATGAGAGAGCAGCAACGTCGGTGTTCTCTGCTTCGCTCGATGTGCAATATGCGCTCAATCCCTATACCTCTCCCATCGCCGTCAGCCGTGCAGCGGGAGTCACCCGTGCGGTGGTTTCGCCCGGTATCGGTCGGTCGATTTTTGGCGGCATGGGGGCGATTGTCGATTTGGGCAGCGATGCCAATATGATGACCCGCGCTCGCGCCTTCCAATTTGTCGAACTGGGGGAAACTGGGCACGCAAAGGCGGGCGGCAGCCGCAGCGCAGCGCACATGATGTTCCGCGCTATGCTCGATGAAGCACGGCGCTACGCCGTGAACCCAGCCGATTTGGATATGGATTTGCTGAAACCCGCAGACGCGCGGGCCTTGCTTCCAGTGCTGAACGGCAGCATGCCGCTGCTGGTCCATGTGGAGAGTGCGGGCGATATTGTGCAGGTGCTTGGGCTGCGCACTGATTTCCCGGCGCTGAAGCTTGTGCTGATCGGAGCAAGCGAAGGCTGGCGGGTCGCCGATGCCATTGCTACTGCCAATGTGCCGGTCATTGCGTCGGCGCTCAATGATCTACCTGATGCCTTCGAAACCTTGGCAGCGACCCAGTCGAATATTGGCCGGATGAGCCGAGCGGGGGTCAAAGTTGCGATCGGTATGATCAACGATTCAGACGCACATCAGCTTCGCTATACTCCGCAATATGCCGGAAATCTGGTGGCACTCACCCGGGTGCCGGGAGCGGCGGGTCTCAGCTGGGATGAGGCTTTTGCCGCTATTTCCTCCCGCCCAGCA
Source organism: Parasphingorhabdus sp. (assembly GCA_041740435.1). Taxonomy (GTDB): domain Bacteria; phylum Pseudomonadota; class Alphaproteobacteria; order Sphingomonadales; family Sphingomonadaceae; genus Parasphingorhabdus. The sequence continues at coordinate 5,155 of JBGSLY010000010.1, read as the reverse complement.
GAGATTTTGGGGTTGGCTGCGACGCTGGGTTCCCTGAAACCGGGTCGACAGGCCGATGTGGTCGTCTGGTCAGGTGATCCGCTTGAACTTTCCAGTCAGGCCGAGATCGTGTTCATAGATGGTGCACAGCAACCTTTGTCTAATCGGCAGCAACGTCTGCGCGACCGTTACAAAACGCCATCGGAAGGTGCATTACCCAAAGCTTATGAGCGGTAATCACTTCCCAGCCATGCATTTCACGGCAATTTACGGCTGCGGATCAACCGGTCGATGGCTTCATCAACGTCTAACACCCGCCGATATTCGCGGTAGGGATCACGCCGGTGTAGCTGTGATATTCGCCTGGTAGGCCGGATCAGGGAGTTTTTGAGTGTGGATTGCAGCAGCCGGATCTGACTCAGCGATGTTTGCCGCGCAACCGGAGATCCGGCTTGGCGAACATGCTGGTTCGCCAAGCAGCGGATACGTTTGATCACCAGCTGGTTATAGTGATGATGCGGCCCACAATGCAGGGCACGACCAGATATTCGGGCACCTTCTTCATCGGCGGGAGAATGGCGCCGTTCGTGATAAAATCGTCGAAGTGAAACCCTTCAAACTTCAAATCGGTAAAAATTCCGTGAAGTCCGGATGTTTTTTTAGCACCTGAGGCAAGATGTGATGGCGCTGGATTTTGATTTTCGTTTCATCACCACTCGCATCCCGGAATCGCATCATCTCCATTTCCTTCGCCCGATAGAACAGAGAATATTGGCGAATGTGGCGGAAGAGGCAATTCGGTCTGTGCAGCAATTGCGTTCGATTCGGTTGTAAAGTCTTCGAATCTGGGCCGTTATGGTGGGCTCAAGTGCCAGATCGCTTTGGTCAGTGCCTGACGTCTTTGCTTTCGAAGACGACCATGGCCAAAAGAGACCAAAAAAAAGGCCGGTCTTTCGACCGGCCCTCTTTTATTCACTTGGGTGAAATTACATGCCCGAACCGGGTCCGTACATGATTTCCACACGGCGGTTTTGCGGTTCGCGCACACCATCGGCGGTCTGAACCCGTGGGCTCGTTTCACCAAAGGCCTGGCTCGAAATCGCACCACCGGAAATTCCGCGTGATTCGAGATACGAACGGACCGCAGCGTTCCGGCGCTGAGACAGGCCGACGTTGTAGGTCGTTGTACCCGACTTGTCAGCGTGACCAGCCAGCATAACCTGCGCATTACCGCAATCACCATAGGCTGCGACCGCATTGTCCAGAACCGAAGCGGCTTCTGGCGTGATGTCTGACCGATCCCAGTCAAAGAACACAATATACGGTCCGGGCGCACATACTGCCGAAGGAGGCGGTGGTGGTGGCGGCGGTGGAGGTGGCGGTGGCGGTGGCGGCGGGGGAGGAGCAGCAGGCTCTTCACCACCAAAGTTGTAGATCAGGCTGCCAAGAATCGAGTGTGAACGGAAACGGGTTGCAACCGTATCGCCATTCTGGCCGATCATATCTACGCCGCCAGCGTTAAAGTAGCGGTACTTCAGGCCAACATCCCAGCTGTCGCTGATCGGCGCACGAACGCCGGCGATTGCCTGCCATGCGAGTCCAGTGTCGGAGTCGTCCAACCATGGGCCAGCGAAAACTTGTGTTGCATCAACCCGCGCAACACCTATACCACCGCCGACAAAGCCTTGGATACCGTCATCATCACCGAAATCCAGCATACCGTTCAGCATGAAGCTGAGTGCATTTGCACTACCGCCGACTGGCGTTGTACCAGTAAAGACACCGGTTCCGCCCGCACGACCGGGAATGCCGGGAGCGCCAACGACTGACCGGCTAAAACCAGCCTCTTTATAACCGACTTCTGCTTCGAGACGGAAACCACCGAAGTCATAACCGACGATACCGTCAATATCATAACCTGTGCTCATGTCGGAAATGACAGAGTCATTCAGACCAGCAAGGTCGAGTTTCATATCTTCGACAAGCATCACACCGGCTTCAACGCCGATGTACCACTGATCATCACGTGCTAGTGCAGGCGATGCCAAGGCTGTGGATGCAAGCGCCAATCCTATGGCTAGCTTCCGCATGTGTTTTCCCCTTCTCAATTAGGTGCATAAACTGGTACTCGCTACTAGCTAGATCGGTGAGCAAGTGCAAGCTTGGATATCGCCTAACTGTTGTAAAATAGTCACCTTTTCCGCGACCAAGATAAAAATGATGCGAATTTGCCACATAATTCGGAGTTCATGGGCGGCAAGCAGCAATTGGCTCCGGACCCTTGAAGCGGTCAAGATTCGCTTATCAGGCCGAAATGCGAAAGTATTGAGAAAATCGATTCGATTGCATTGCGGGCCTGTGTGTCGATGACGCTTCCCCCGGTAGGCAAGAGAAACGGCACAGGCACTTTCCATTGTTCGTCGGAATATACAGCGCGATAGCCGCCGGAGATCACATACACCATCATCCCGGCTACCGGATCAACGAAGCGCCATCCACCGGTAGTCCAGCAGGCAATGGCATCCTCTTTTCCGCCCCACGGGCCCTGTGCCCCGCCGCTGACAATCCAGGACTGCCCTTGAACGGGTTGCAGGCTTTCGGGATCCGAAGCGAAATCTTCGACCGCAAGGTGGCAGAGATGATCGAGCAGTGTCAGAGCCTCATTGTGAAACAACTCCTTGTGCGCTTGACCTGGCACCAAAAGCGGCAGTGCCAGCCGGGCGGTTTGGGCATCGGGCATATAATGTATCTCTTTTATGTGAGGGTTGATATCTGGGGTCAGAGGTCCAAAACGACCGAAACGGGAGGGGACACCGCATGGGTGCCTATTTGCCTTACCTGCACCGTCACAAAACTATGACCATCGGTACGATAGTGATCGAGCAAAGGACCCGGCAGCAGGAATTGCGGCTCTGAAACCTGCAGCGATTGCAGACGCGTTTGTGCAGGATCAAGGACGTCGACCGCATAAAGCTCCTGCGTTTCGCCCAGTGGAAGCTCGACGTTGTCGGGCCAGGCAGAAAAATATCGGGATCGGCGGGTCCATTGGATAGAGACCCCTCCATCAGTCACGGTCGGTTTTCGGGCATGGACTGGTGACAGGGGACGCATGGCCAAGCCCGCTACGGCCATCATTGCCGAAACGGGCTCTTCATCGCCGATGCCTAATGCATGGAAAACCGGCAAAGAACCGGCGGGTATCATCGATGATGCGACCGGAAAAAGACTATTGGAATCGAGCAAGAGAAATTCCTGCCCGGGTGGTAGGACGCCCATATCGCTATCGCTGCCAGCCAGACCGCGAACCAAGTGTCCAAGCCGCCACAGCCGACCTTCAACCCGTTCCGCGCGGCCGAATTGCAGAATTTCTGCGCCGATTTTTGCCAGATTGGAACCAGCAGTTAAATACGATCGATCCGCCGACAAGAGGAGCATGGCGTCATTGTCCAGCAGCACTTCGACGGTTGTGCGGTCGTCAAAGACCAGTGAATCGCCGGCGTCCAAAGCCGAATACAGCCGTCCGGTAACCGCGGGCAAAGCCGTGCGGCCCAGAGGCGTTACCGACGACTGGTCTGCTGCGCCAAGGAAGAGATCGGCCCCGCGCCATCCGTTAAAGCCGCCGGAAGCAGCAAGATAAACCTTTGGGCTTGTGGCAGGTTGGTCCGGCGCGTGAATGTCAAAAGGCAATTCCACCGCCGTCAATATTGTCGGACCATGGAGCCAATCTGGCTGCGTTACCGGACGGCCGCTGCTGACCTGACGAAGTTCGGATGACATTGGCAACGGCACCAGAATCAAATCAAGCTCAACCCATAGTCCGCGGTGTACGACTTCCTCGATCTGCCAGATGAGGTGCGCATTAAGGCCAGCAGCCTCAGTGAATTGCAGATGCATTCCCGGTCTCAGCATTTCGGCACTTTGGACCACAGCAATCTTGGCATTTTGCCGTTGGGACAGCAATTGGTGGATACGCTGTTCGGCCAAAAACAGGGATTGCTCGGCACGCAAAGTGGCCGGAAAGTCAATTTGACGAAGCTCAGAGCCCAGCCCATTGCGACGCCCGGTTTGCACTCCCGGCTGATAATCGCGGTCAATTTCGTAATAGCGGATCGCGATTCCTGAAGGAACGCTGTCCAGCGGTGTGACCGCAAGTTGTACTGAGCCCGGCGCGTCCTGCGTTTCGGCGACAAGGCTGCTGAGATTTACTGGACTTGGCGGATTGCCTTCCATTGGGTGCAAAAGCGACAGGGCGTTGGATCCCGCGACGAGCGAAAAGGGCTGGATTTCTCCAACCAGCGATAGAAAGTCACTCGGGCTTTCATCGGCAACTGCATAGCCGTCTACTGCAAAAAGTGATGTGCCTTGAACCAGTCCGCCTGACAGCTCATTTGCAATATCGACGATATCGACTGCACCGGTATCAGCAATCAATTCGAAGCTTAGCGAAGGAATCCGGTTGCCAAAATCGGTTAGATCCATGTCCTCAAACACCGCATAGGCCAATCCGCGATGGGCCGGAGTTGCCTGCTCCGCTGCGGCCATAAGCGGATCGGCGCTTTGGTCTTCATACCCCGGGTAAAACCGGAACCCGGTGGCGGATTTAAAGTCCCCAGCTTGGCCGCGCAGCAGATTGCCGTCGGCCCAGATGCGTCCGATACTGGCCACCGGACGGCATGACAACGCAACCGCGAAGCTGATCGAATATCGATAAGTGGTGGTGCTGGGTCGCCCTTTACCACCGCCCTGTTTCTCCCGATGTTCAACCAGATCGGTCGCCCAAATAACGCTTCCGGCGCTCCGCATACGGCCGAAAATCCGGGCTATGGTGCTGCCATAGCTGGAGGTTTGGACCGATAGCTCCTTGAGCCGCGGACCTTCCCTCCCCTTGGGCTTGAACAGAATATTCTGGTCAATTTGCTGGCCGAGTGCCGCGCCCAATGCCCCGCCAAGCGGCCCGCCGATGGCCCCGCCAACTGCCGTCAAAACCAAAGTTGCCATAGTTCAATCCTAGTACCAGTTCTCATCTGCCCGAAACCTGGCAAGAATCGGCCATTCATCCACAATAGGCCCGCAGACCACCCGGCCCAGACCGGCATGGGCGTGCACCCAGCCACCATCGACCAGAATCGCAAAGTGCAGCTGCATCGGGCCGGGACGGAGCAGCAGTAGATCGCCC
>JBGSLY010000009.1:0-2850 GCA_041740435.1 Parasphingorhabdus sp. | reverse complement strand
CCGATCGTGGTCTATTTCGTAATCACCGGTGTTGCGGGTCAGGCGCAGGGCTTTGCGGCTCTCGGTGCGCTTCTCCTCGGCGTGATTGTTGGCGGGCTTTTCGTGGCGATTTCCATGACCGCTGGCGGCGGCGCATGGGACAATGCCAAAAAGTACATCGAAGACGGCAACCACGGCGGCAAAGGTAGCGAAGCGCACAAAGCGGCGGTTACCGGCGATACCGTTGGTGATCCCTATAAGGATACCGCTGGTCCTGCGGTCAACCCGATGATCAAGATCACCAATATCGTGGCCTTGCTGCTTCTGGCGGCACTGTTCGCGGCGAAATAAGCGAACGCCGCTCTTTCGCGGTAACTTATTTGAAAACGCCCCGTTTGGCTCTATGCCGGACGGGGCTTTTTCTTGGCTGTATGCCGCGCAATTAACGCCTTGTTACCCTAAAGGGTTTATCGAATCTGCGGTAACAGCAGCAGAATTTCGGACCCAACTTGTGGACATCGCTTCGGCACATCCTTTCACGCCGCGTGTGCAGGCGGGTGGCGACATGAGTGCGCGTCGTTCGGCATGCATGGCGGAGCTACGGACGATTGATCGCTGGTCCGACGCGCTGACATTGGCAGTGGATGATTTGGCTTTGTCCGCTTCGCAAGCCAATGTGTTTGCGGAGCCATGGTTTTTGGTCCCGTCGATGACCCATTTGGCGAACCGGGAAACCTTGCGCCTGTTTCTTCTGTGGTCCGGACCGCCAGAACAGAGTAAACTGATCGGAATTTGGTCGGTCAGCCCGAATCCCCGATACAGCCGTTGGCCGATCCCGCATGTGCAAAACTGGATGCACCACAACTGCTTCCTCGGTCTGCCGTTGGTGCGGGCTGGCTGCGAAAGCATGTTCTGGCGCGAATTCCTGTGCTGCTGCGATGAAAGGCAGGATTGGCCGGGATTTTTACACATCAACAGTCTGGAACGGGGAAGCGCGCTGGAACTGGCTTTGCTCGCGGTGTGCCAGGAACAGCACCGACCTTGCGATCTGGTTGCCGAAGACGTCCGTGCGCTGCTGCAAAGCGACCTATCCCCGGAAGAATATCTCGCGCACAATATGCGCGGCAAAAAGCGCAAAGAATTGCGGCGACAGCAGAGCCGCTTGGCGGACATGGGCAAACTGACCTTTACCAACTTCGGCGATGATAACGACCTTGATGGCTGGATCGAAGATTTTTTGACCCTAGAGTGCAAGGGCTGGAAGGGGCAAAACGGGTCTGCTCTGTCCAGCGCACCAGAGACCCAAGCCTTTTTCCGCGATGTTGTGCGCGGCGCAGCACAGGCAGGAAAACTCCAACGGCGGTCACTCTTGCTGGACGGAAAACCTTTGGCGATGCTGGTCAATTTTGTGACCAACGGCGGGGCTTTTTCCTTCAAAACCTGCTTTGATGAAGATTATGCGCGGTTTTCGCCGGGTGTGCTGCTGCAAATCGGCAATCTCGACAATTTGCATGATCCCGATATTCCGTGGATCGATAGCTGTGCGGCGGAAGATCATCCGATGATCGACAGTCTGTGGGCGGAGCGGCGGCGGCTCGGTCGCTATTCGGTCGCCTTGTCGGGGGTGCGGCGGCAGACCATTTTTCGGGCCGTCCGGCTCGGAGAAACAGCGATGTCGGCGATCAAGGGCCGGAAGATGGTTTCAGAAATGGCAGCAGAGGCAGGATCATGACCGACATATTTCCAGCAGCGGCCCGCACCATTTTTGCAGCCAACTATCCGGAAACGCCCCATGTGCTGCGGCATAAGCTGACCGATCATGAATTACTGGGACTTGCTGCTCTTGCTGACCTTGCCGAACGGCTGCCGGAGAGCAGCGCCGAATACAATCCTGGTGACCTTCCCATTGGCATTGATCCCGCCAAGGTGCCCGCCCATGGCCTGTCGATAGGGGAGACGATCCGCCGGATTGAAGAAACCCAAAGCTGGGCGGTGCTGAAAAACGTGGAACAGGACCCATCCTATCGCGCGTTGCTGATGCGCCTTTTGGAAGAGCTACGCCCGGTGTTTGAACGGTCCACCGGCAAGATGCTGACCCCGCAAGCCTATATTTTTGTGTCGTCCCCCAATGCGGTGACCCCCTATCATTTCGACCCCGAGCATAACATTCTGCTTCAGGTTCGGGGTCAAAAGACGATGACGGTTTTTCCGGCTGGAGATCAGCGGTTTGCTCCTGCTTCTGCACATGAAAACTATCATCTGGGCGGGCACCGCAACCTGCAATGGGATGATAGTTTCATGGTGTCGGGTACACCCTTTGACCTGTCCCCCGGGCAAGCTGTTTTTGTGCCGGTCATGGCCCCGCATTTTGTCCAAAATGGCCCGGAACCCAGCATTTCTCTCTCGATAACATGGCGGTCGGAATGGAGCTATGCGGAGGCCGATGCTCATGCTTTTAACCGGTTGCTGCGCCGGTTCGGCATGTCGCCAACACCGCCCGGTCGCTATCCGGCTCAGAACAGGGTAAAGTCCTATAGCTGGCGCGCGATGCGCAAGATTGGGATGGTGCGATAGCCGGCTCCGCTTCCGCTACAATCGGGTTGCCGTCCCTTAGCATTCATGGCTAGTGGAGCGAATTTGACATTTGAGTCCCGCTTGCCGAAAGGTGGAGATCAAACGTCAAATTCAAAAGCTCCACTAGAATCATGAGTTACCTAGTGGTCCTTAAGATTCCGACATTTGCTCCGGGTTTAGCAAAAAGGGGCAGCAAATGTCGGAATCGGACCACTAGGCCGTTCCGAACTGAGCCGAAAGTTTGGCGACATCAATGCCTTCGCATTGCCAAGCATGGGCCCAGAGGTCGGATTTGGG
>JBGSLY010000008.1:0-3657 GCA_041740435.1 Parasphingorhabdus sp. | reverse complement strand
ATATCAGCGTGCGGGATCAAAGCTCGCTGGAGCAGGTTGCGCCGCTTGTTGGCAATGCGCCGGAAAAGCTTCGGCTCGATAATGATCTGGTTTTCAGCTTGTATCCTGAGGCGCTGGGCGCGGCGCCCGCCGCGGAGCGGAAAATATTGGCGGTGGCGGTGCACCATAGTCCGGATGTACCGCTGACGGACTTTGATGCGGCGTGCAGGCTGGTCGAACGGCTGCGCAAACTCAAATCTCCGGAGCAGGAGATCGTTCTGGTTCCCCATGATTTCCGGCCGGACTTTGACCCCAAAATGATCGCAGACATCATGGCAAAGATTGGCAGTGACCAGCTGTCGGTCCGATGGCTCAAAAGTGCAGACGATACCATTTCCTTTTATCAAACCGTCCGCACGATCATCAGCGTGCGCATGCATCCGATCATATTGGGCAGCTGCACCGGAAGCTTTTGCGTTCCGATTGCCGAAACAGCGAAATTGCGCGATATGGCAGCGCGGGTGGCGCTGCCCACATGGTCCTTTGGTCAGTTGCTCGCGCTGTCCGATGCCGAGTTTGCAACAGCGATAGGATTGGGCGCGCATGGTCCTTTGGCCAGTGCGGATTTGCTCCGCGAACTGAGCCATGGTGCCGCGAACGCCTTTATGTCAGCCAGAACATTGCCCTTGCGATGAGCGATACCATGCCGCGCACGCGCGCCGACATCCTGTTTATCGCCCCCATGCCACCGCCCGTCCATGGCCAATCGGTAGCCAGCGCGGCCATGCGGGAGTTTATCGAGAACGGCGGACAAATCACCCATGTGCTGGACAGCGGAGAGCAAGGTCAAACGGCAGGGCGATGGCGAAAAATTGGGCGGCAAATTGGGATGGCGTGGCAAGTATTGGCCGCACCGGAGCATAAGATTTATCTGTCCGTCAACGCCGGGAAGGGCATTGTTCTGACTTCCCTGTTGGCCGCTGCGGCACGCATACGCGGTAAATCCATCGCATTGCACCATCACAGCTATCAATATATCGGTGAAAAAAAGGGGTTGATGGACTTGCTGACCCGCGCCGCTGGCCGGGGAGCCTATCACATCACCAATTGCCGGGATATGGCGATGGAATTGCAGTCCCGATATCCGGCGGCACAACACGCGCTGGGCTATAGCAATGTCGGTGTGGTCGATGCCGACCTTGATTTCGGTTATCGGCATGAAGGCGATCTGGTTCTTGGCCATATCAGCAATCTTACCGAGGAAAAGGGGCTGGGCCGGACGATTGACTGCTTTCGGCAGGTTAGAAAAATCTGGCCCGAAACGCGGCTTATCGTTGCCGGCCCCGATAGTGACGAGTTTGCCAAACGCGCCATTAACGCGGCCATGGCCGAATTTGGTGAGACGTTTTCCTGGATTGGCCCCGTTTATGGCGCGGCGAAAAAGGACTATTTCCATAGACTTGACGTCGTGCTGTTCCCCAGCCTGTATCCGATAGAGACGCAAGGCATTGTCAATCTGGAAGCCATGGCGTGCGGCAAGCCGGTGATCGCCTTTGCACAATGCTGCATCGGGGGCGACATTGGCGCGAGCGGTGGATTGGCGGTTGCCAAAAGCGATGATTATAATGCCGCAACCATCGGGTTCCTTCAGGGCTATTTTTCCGAGCCGGAAAACCATGCGCGGCGGGCGCGGCAGCGGTTTGAAGAGCTATTGTCCGAACATGAGCAGCAGAAATCGGATTTGCGCGCATGGTTCCGATCATGAGAATTTGTCGGTGAGCACCCACCGTCCCTTGCGAACCCGACCGAAAGCGATTTAAGGACCCCTATGTCCCCATTCCTTCCCCTGAAACTCTGGATTCGCGAGCATCCTTTGATGCTGCGCCATTACCATATCCGGCAGGAAAAATCCTGGTTCAAACGGCGGGTGGTCCGTCCGGGTGACGCGGCGGTGGTGGAGGGATTTCCGCGTTCCGCCAACACCTTTGCCAGCTATGCCTTTCGCGATTCCCAGCCCCAAGGGCTGCGTTTCGGCAACCATTTCCACAGCAGCGCACAGTTCGTGCTGGCGGCCCGCTATGGGATTCCAGCTATGCTGGTGCTGAGAGAGCCGATTGGCGCATGCCAGTCCTTCATGATGTTCACCGGGAATGTTTCAGCGGCAGAATCTCTGGCGCGCTATATTGCCTTTCACAAACCGCTGCTGCGTTTGCAGGACCATTTTACCGTCGCGCCGTTTGAGGAAGTCACGAGCAATTTTGGCGCATCCATCGCCCGGATGAACGCCCGATTTGGCACCAATTTTACGCTATTCGATCACACGCCGGAAAACCAGAAACAGGTCTTTGATACCATTGCCGCCGACCGGGCGAAGCGCGAAAAAATGTTCGGTGCCGCGTTCAAGGACCCTTTGCGCACCACGACGCCGACCGCGGAAAAGGAAGCGCGTAAGGCACAATTGGCAGCGGAGTTCCAGACGCCAGCTGTAACAAAATTGATCGATACGGCCGTCACCATATATCGCACCCTTTTGGATTCCATGTCCTGATGAGCGAACAATCGAAGGAAGCAGGGCGTCGCCTTACCCTAAGAGGCATCATAGGGGACATGTCGGGGCTGCTGCGCCGGAAAAATGGCCGTGCGGTCATCATGTCCTTCGGCGCTGGCTTGATTTCGCGTTTCGGTCAATTGGCGATGGCGGTCATTCTGGCACGTATGGTCGGTGTGTCCAACTATGGTGCCTTCACCTTTGCTTTAGGGATGGCAACGCTGATCGGGCTGTTTTCTGCTTTGGGGTGGCCGCCGCTGACCAACCGCATGATCCCTGCCTTTATCCGGGATAAAAATTGGGCAGATCTCAAAGGGATGCGAAACGCAGGCGACCGGGTGGTGATTGTCGGTACGATGACAGCCGCAGCAATCCTATACGTGATCAGCGAATTTTCCGGGCACTTGCAACAGGGTATGCAACTGGCGGCAATTTTGACCCCGATTTGCGGCTTCATGATCTTGCGGCGGCAGCAACTGGCCGCAGTCCGCAAGGCCGCTCTTGGTCTTTTGTTTGACCAAGGATTTGCAGCGCTGGTGGTGGCGGCCAGCCTGCTCATTTGGGCCACCAATGATATTGATGACGTTGTTTTCCGTTTCTCGGCGGCGGCCTTGTTTGGCATTTTGGCGACCACCATCATGTTTTACCGGCTGCTGCCGCCGGAAATTGGCCCGGTGAAGCCCAATTACCAATTGCGGGTCTGGCTGGCGATTTCCTTGCCGATGCTGATTGGCGTGTCTTCGCGTTCGGTGATGAACCGGATCGATGTGCTGATGCTGGGCCCGTTGTCCACATTGGAGGAATTGGGACTATACGGCGCAGCTTTCCGGATCACATTCTTGCTGAGCTTCCCGCAGGTCGTGCTGATGTCGGTATTGACCCCTCTGTTCAGCGAAGCTTTTGCCCATGGTAAAATCGGACAGGTCCGCCGATTGCTCCGGTTGGCGAATCTTTATGGGCTGGCGACGACATTGCCCATGGTATTGATTTTGTGGCTTTTCCCGGAATGGGTGATGACGCTGGTGTTCGGAGAGAAATTTGCGGATGCCGGACCGATCCTTGCGGTGCTGGCGTTCGGCCAATTGGCGGCGGCGCTGACCATCCCGTTTTCCTCGATCATGATGATGGGC
>JBGSLY010000007.1:0-4828 GCA_041740435.1 Parasphingorhabdus sp. | reverse complement strand
TTTCTGGCGCGGCGGTGTGAAATTTTCGGCGCCGTAATGCCGCTCTAAAATACGGTAAGCCTCGGGATGCGTGCCATACGGCAAACCAAGCGCCTTGGCCACCTTAGCTAGTGCGGGAATTACGGGTGTCATTTTTGCATCGAGTTTCGACACCTTGGCCGACACTTTGACATCGACCCCATGTTCCCGGGCGATAATATTGCCATCAATGGTCCCGTCGGCATTGCGCTCGGTCTTGGCCGGAAGTGATTTCACATTGGGGTCGCTGTCCAGCATTGCCAGAGCCGCCTTCAGCTCAGATGGATAGCGGTTCTTGGTTATGCTGACGAGTTGCTGCCTTTGATTGGCCGGCAGTTTGGGGTTCCCTGCCAGGCTTAGCACATAATCGATTCGCCGTTTATAAACGGCTTCCACCAGTTTGCGGTCATAACCGGTATGATCGCGTGCCAGCTTTATGTCGGCGGCATCGACCGAGTCGTTCAGGATCATCGCTGCGCCGCCATGCTGGACCGCGACCGACCATACCGCATCGCGGACCGCATTATGGCGGGTGTCGAGGTCAATGCCTTTGCGGTCTTTCACCGCCTGAACGGCGACGCGGTAATGGGTGCGCTCGATGAATTCATGCTGCGCCGTGCCGAATGCGGCTTTGTCTCGCGCCGCTACGACCTTCCAGATGGCAGAAAATTCGGCGCTTCCCCCTTTGGTAGTGCCAAATTCATTTGCCCAGGGCTTGCCCTCGCTTTTCATAAAGGCCGATAAAGTTCCAGCATTGGATGAAAGTTGATAGGTTCCATAGGACACGCCGCCGGGATCGCCATGCCCGCTGGAAACCGTGCCGGGGCCATTTCCGCCGCTTTCATAGGTTTCCGACAAGCTGCCCAGCCGGTGAACGGGCACTGGATGTGTCGATAATGCGGCGGGATTGGTTGGCGCTGGATCTACAGCAGGCGGAGTTGGCTTAACCTTATCGTTCGATCCTACCTCGGTCGCTGCTTCGGCAAGATCGCACGCGAGATCCAGCGCCTTGATTTCTGCTGCCTTGAAGCCGCGTCCCAACATGGTCCGCACGGCGTCGAAAATGGGTTTCCTGTTCATGGTCATTCCCTTCTTGAAAAAGTGAACCCCGCTTCAGTGGGCGACCAGAAAATTCATCCGCGTGGCTGTAGGACAGATATACTTTTTGATACCCCGAATCTTGTACATCTCTGCCAAATGACAGCGAACCAAAAAAAAAGTTGCGCCCCGCCGCTTCCCCGCCTATCTGCGCCGTCTGGCATGCACCCGTAGCTCAGCTGGATAGAGCACCAGACTACGAATCTGGGGGCCGGGCGTTCGAATCGCTCCGGGTGCACCAGTTTTTTCCGTTTTATTTTCGGCGCTGATTCAGCACCTCATAGGCCATGACCGCACAGGCCATGGCGGCATTCAGGCTGTCGGCCTTGCCCATCATCGGTATTTTGACCAGAACGTCGCACGCGGCTTCCAATTCAGGCGGCATGCCATGCGCTTCGTTGCCGATCAGCAGGACTGTTGGGGCACGATATGCGACCGCTTGGTAATCCTTATCGGTGTTGAGGCTGGTCCCCACCAATTGCCCATCGCCAGCGCGCAGCCAGGTGAGAAAATCCGCAGAGCGGCAGGGGATGATCGCTTGCGTGAAAATCGCGCCCATGCTGGCGCGTACCGCCTCGACCGAGAAGGGGTCGACACAATCGTCGAGCAGAAACAGGCCACCTGCACCGACCGCATCACCGGTACGCAGGATAGTGCCCAGATTGCCGGGATCGCGCAGCCTTTCCGCCACGATCCAGAGCGGGCTGGCCGCCCGGTCCACCGCGGAGAGCGCCGTGGGATGGTCGTCGAAGATACCCACAATGGCCTGGGCATTATCTTTACCGGTCAGCTTCGACAGGATTTCACGGCTGGTTTCGATGACATCGCCGCCGCGCTCATGCACCGCTTGCTCGATCCGCTGCGCCAACGGGTGCACTGCTTCGCCCTCCATCACCACCAAGGTGCGCGGGACCATTCCTGCGTCGAGTGCTTCCGTCAGTATCCGCAGCCCTTCGGCAAGAAACTGCTGCTCCAATTTGCGGAGCTTTTTTTCGCGTAAGCCGCGCAGGCGCTTGATGGTGGGGTTGGAAAAGCCGGTGATCTGACGGCGCAGTGGGTCCGTCATCAATCCTCGCCAAATCCGTCCTTGACCAATCCGACCAGTTTTTCGAGCGCGGTTTCGGCATTTTCGCCGGTCACGCTGATTTCAATCGAATCGCCTTTGGCCGCACCCAGCATCATTAGACCCATGATCGATGTGCCGTTGACGCTGTTACCATCCTTGGCGACGGTAACCGCCAGATCTTCGGGAAGTTTGCTAACATAGGTGACAAACTTGGCGCTGGCCCGCGCATGCAGGCCGCGGGCATTGGTGATTTCCACCACGCGGTTGTGCGCGGTCATGTTTCGCTGTCCAGCAATTCGGAGGCGACGTTGATATAGTTGCGCCCGGCTTCTTTGGCGGCAGCGACGGCATCGGCGACGCCCAGCTTCTTGCGCGCGCTGTCGAGTCGGATCAGCATTGGCAGATTGACCCCAGCAATCACCTCTACCCGGTCTTTTTCCATCAAAGAAATAGCCAGATTGGACGGCGTTCCACCGAACAAATCGGTCAGGATGATGACCCCGGTGCCGTTGTCGACCTTGGCAATCGCTTCGCCAATTTCCTTGCGCCGGACCTCCATATCGTCATGCGGGCCGATACAGATCGGAAGGATAGACTTCTGCGGTCCAACGACATGCGCCATGGCGGTAATGAATTCAGCGGCCAGCTGCCCATGCGTGACCAATATCAGACCAATCATCCGTTTTTATTGTCCCTGATCGTTGCTTCATCCTGCGCGCGGCTCGCCTGTGCCCCTTCCTCCAGAGCAAATACCGGCCGCGAATTCAGGTTGCGGTGCGATATGGTGGGGGAAAACCCTGCGTCTTGCAAGCGCCCACATAATGTTTGTGCGACATGGACCGATCGATGCCGCCCACCGGTGCAACCGATGCCGATGTTGACATAGGCCTTTCCCGCAGATTCATAACGCGGCAGGACAAAGTGAAGCAGGTCAGTGATCCGTGCGACCGTTTCTTCAAAATCGTCATCGCCGCGCACAAAAGCGGCTACGTCCGGGTCCAATCCGGTCTTTTCGCGCAATGCTTCATCCCAATAGGGATTGTTGAGGTGGCGCACGTCGAACAGCAGGTCGATATTGTTGGGCAGGCCGCGTGAAAAGCCAAAGCTGGTGATCGTCACCGTCATCGGCATCGCGCCCTTGGTCTGGAACTGACGGCGAATTTCCTGCTCCAGGGTCTTTGCAGTAAGTTCGCTGGTATCGATCACAAAGTCGGCCCAGCGGCGCATAGGGGCCAGCAGCGAACGTTCTAGCGCAATGCCTTCATGCGCCGGACGGTCCAATGCTAGCGGATGCTTGCGGCGGGTTTCGGCATAGCGCCGCTCCAGTTCCTTGCCCGCACAATCGAGGAAAAGCGTCGCGACCCGCAGCCGCTGATCCTGCCCCAGATCTTTGATCATCTCGATCAGGGCCGCTGGATCAAAACCGCGCGTGCGGCTGTCGATGCCAATCGCTAGAGGTGGATCGCGTCCTGCCGATGATGTAGAGGGCGGGGTGCTCAGCAGGCCGCCGACCAGACGGAGCGGGAAATTATCGACCGTTTCCCAGCCCAGGTCCTCCAGAGTTTTGAGCGCCGTGGTCTTGCCCGCGCCAGAAAGGCCGGTGACAATCAGCAATTGCTTGCGGTCAGTGCCCATGTCGCATCCCGTCCTTGGCAGCGTCGACGGTCAAAATTTGGCGCAAGAACATCTCTACCTTTATCGGGGCAGACGGTTCGAAGGCATTCTGTTGCGATACCGGTATCGCAATATCGCCATATGTCCAAACTCGAGGCTCCATCGGAAATCTCTCCACAGTCCCGTCCAGCTGTATCACGATATGCAGCGGCACGTCCGATACATATGGGATGGCGACTATTCCGATACCACGAATTTCGATCAATCCTTTGATTGTTTCGGGGGCTGCGGCGGACAGAATCCCATGCTGTGCCTTTACAATCACTCGGTCATCAGCGACCAGCATTGCACCGCGGTCAATCAACCGCAGCGCAAGATCGGATTTCCCGCAGCCCGACGGGCCGATAAGCAAGACGCCCGAGCCTTGAATCGCGACCGCCGTGGCATGGATTGTGCTGGGCGGGCCGGTCATCAAGCTATATCTGCATTTAGGATCAAGGGCAGGGCAATTTCGAAACACGCACCGATGTCCCCTTCGGGCGGATCAATCGCCCGGATGGTGCCCTCGTGCCCCTCGACAATGGTCTTGGCGATAGAAAGGCCGAGTCCGTTATGCTTGCCAAAACTGCTGTTTCCCGGACGGTCGGAATGGAACCTGTCGAAAACCTTGTCCCGCTTGTCGGGGGCGACGCCGGGTCCCTGATCGGCAATGCGGATCACCACTTGGCCATCGACCGTTGTCGCGGAAATCGACACCAGTCCGCCGGAGGGCGAAAAGGATACCGCGTTGTCGAGCAAATTGGTGAACAATCGCTCCAACCGGCCATCTTCGCCCATGACTTTGGCGACACCGCGCAAGGGACGGGCGAAGGCAATTTCGACATCGCCGTTTAATCCGCGCTCTTCGCGTGCCATTAGAATCTGCTCGATCATCGAACCAATATCGACCGGTTCAAAACTCGACCGCGCCAGCTCGGCATCGACTCGGGACGCATCCGATATGTCGGAAATCAGCCGGTCAACTCTGCGCAC
>JBGSLY010000006.1:0-3822 GCA_041740435.1 Parasphingorhabdus sp. | reverse complement strand
GATACAAAGCCTTGCTGCGTCACGCAGCTAGGCGAAGTTGAGAGGGGGGGAGGCAGCGAACCAACCTCCGAAATTACTGACGGTCCCTCAGGCTCCTCTCCGCTGCGACTATGCGCTAGAGGCGCAAAGTCTCGCTCCTGTCCCCTGAAGGGGTGACGGAATCGGCGACTCAATCTCCGTTGCACAAAGGCACAAAGGGCTCGATGCGCTAAGGGGTCTATGAGCGAACGTCGATGCAATCGATTGGCTATGTCGATCACGTTGCGCATTATCAAAAAGCCGCGCTCTTTTATTCTTCGTGCGAAATCGGCAAACGGTGGCAAAGAGAGAGGTCAATAGGCGGTTACTGAACGTGACACCGAAATCTTCGTCTCGATGGTCCTTATGCGTGGCAGGGGACCGATATACTGACGCTAACGGTCGAACCGGAACGCTATACACTCAAACGGTGTAGACCAAAGATACCTTGTTTACCGTTATGTCCGTGTTGGGAAATGATCCATTTCACTGGGATTCACACTAGCAACGGGGGCTGTTGGTTGGTGTATGGACTGTGAGCCAACTGTTGAATGAGGCTGCTCCGCCGCTTTTTTTCCCTTCATCTCCCGCCTGCTATATTCGGACATCCGCCAGATATAATAGGGGATTGTTTCGTGGACCAGTGCGAAGAATATCCGGTTGTACCGCACCTGTTCCTGCTGCGTTGGCAGTCCGAGCGATACCGTGTCGGCGAAAGCTGGCCCGAAGGTACGATACCGCACCGAGCTGGTGCCAAACAACCGGTCCCAGATCGAGAGCAAATCGCCGTAATTGCTGTTAAAGTCGGCCGGATTATTGCTGTGGTGCATCCGGTGGTAGCGCGGGCCGATGAAAATGCGGCTCAACGGAGCAAAATGCCACGGCAAATCGCTGTGCTGGATCATATCGATTATCCAGCGGGTCAGGACGAGGCCGGCGGCCATTTCGGGGCGCGGTACTCCGAACAGCAGCACCAACGGGACAAAGTTGAAAGTAATCCGGAACGCGCTTTCGGCAAAAGCCACCCGGTTACCGGTGATCAGATTCATTTCCGACGCGGCATGGTGCAGTTTGTGGAAGCGCCAGAAAAGCGGCACAGTATGTAATAAACGGTGCGACCAGTAATGACCAAAATCAAAGGCGATATACCACAATATAACGGCGACCCAGCCCAGCGTCGCCGGGTCCAGAGGGAACGGGCCGCTATAGTCCGCATGGTGGTAGACATAGCTGACGGCAAGAAACACCAAGCCAGCGGGGGTCAACGCGTGACGAAGCACCGACCGCACCCATCCGACAGGAATCCATCGAACCAAGAAAAAAAGACTGTCGTTTTTTGCTGATGCGCTGGGGCGCACAAACAGCCGCTCCAACGCCGAGCGGCGTTTGTAAAAACCACGCATCACCGCCCATTCGCCCACCAGCACCAGCGCGGTGAGCACATATTTGGTGACGATTGACGACATAAGCATGGTCGGTTTGTGACGCGGAGCCACGCAAAAAACAATGCCATTACTGGGTAAATTCAGGAACGTTTTGTTCAGCCGAGGTTTGCAGATGAAGACCGACCCCAGTTCCGACTGCCCTGATTTCTCTTCCTGCACCGATAGGATATCGCAGATTACCCCGTCGGTCCGAAAATCTTGATGTCTTTGCCGAAATCCGCTGCCGGTTTGCTGGACTTTTCAATCTCCATCAGCAGCGCGGGGTTACGGTTGTCGCGTTTTGCATAGTCGCGGGCGGACATCCCCGCTTGGCTATCGGCCAGATCGGGGTTGGCGCCGCTTTTCAGCAGCAGGCGGATCATGTCGATATCGCGCAGCAGCACCGCTTGGATCAGCGCGGTCTCACCTTGGTTATTGCGATTGTCGACTCTGGCCCCGCCTTGCAACAACCGCTCCATCCCATCCAGAAAGCGCAGCCGGGTCGCGGCCATTAACGGGGTTTCGCCGCGTTTGTTGGCGATATTGGGATTGGCCCCTTTTTGTAGCAGGAACAGCAGCCATGTCGCGTCGCGCCGCTCAACAACGATATGTAGCGCTGTGTCGCCGGTCGACACATCACGGGTGTTGACGATCACCGCACCCGATCCTGCTTCATTGAGGAAATTGCTGGCCTTTTCCCCGTCGCGGTCGCGTACGCTTTTCAGGAAGTTGTAGCTGTCGGAAAACTGCGCCTGCGCCGCGTCTGATACGATCAAACCGCCCGGTATCATCACTATTGCCGCCACCGCCGCTGCCCAAATCCGCTTGCCCATGTGTATTATCCCTGTTTTTGGCCAATAATCGGCCCAAATTGCTTTATCATCTTGCAAGCGTCATGGCTTAGCAGCACATAGCTGGCAGCATGATGAACAAAAGTCTTTTTATTGGTGCGTGCCTTTTATCGCTGATGCTGGCCGCCTGCAACCCGTCCGGCGTTCCCAATTCCGAATCGGCTCCCAATTCGGAACAGCCTCCGCTGGCCGGCGCGGCGATTGGCGGACCGTTCACCTTGACGGGAATGGATGGCCAGCCGGTCAGCGACAGTGATTTTGCCGGACGCTACCGGATCATCTATTTCGGCTATAGCTATTGCCCCGATGTCTGTCCGGTTGATCTGCAAAAATTAATGCAGGGACTTTTGTTGGCGGAAAAGGCCGATCCGGCGCTGGCGCAAAAGGTCCAGCCGATCTTTATCACTATCGATCCGGCGCGCGACACACCGGCGCAGCTGAAAACCTATGTCGCCAATTTTCACCCGCGCCTGATCGGCCTGACCGGCACAGAGGAACAGATTGCCGATGCGGCGAAGAAATATCTGATCCTGTATCAAAAACAGGAAAGCAGCGGCATGTCCGAATATCTGATGGACCATAGCCGCCAGGGCTATTTGTTCGGACCCAAGGGTGAGCCTTTGGCGTTACTCCCTTATGACGGCACGCCGCAGCAGGTTGCCGACGAAATTGCGCGCTGGGTAAAGTGATGGGTGATGTGACGCGTTTCTGGGAAAAGCCGCTCGCCGAACTTGATCGGGCGCAGTGGGAGGCTTTGTGCGATGGCTGCGGCAAATGCTGCCTGCACAAGCTGGAGGACGAGGATACCGGCGAGATTCACATGACCAATGTCGCGTGCCGCTTGCTCGACCTCAACGATGCGCGGTGCAGCAATTATCGGGAGCGGCATTATTATGTTCCCGATTGTATCCGGCTGACCCCGGCCAAGCTGAAGACCTTTCACTGGTTGCCCGCAAGCTGTGCCTATCGGCTGCGCCATGAGGGAAAGTCACTGCCCGACTGGCACCATTTGCTGAGCGGTAGCCGGGAAACGGTACACGAACGCGGACAAAGTGTGCGCGGCAAAGTGATTACGGAGGCACAGGCTGGCCCGCTGGACCAACATATTTGCGACGCGCCCTTCTAAGGAGCACCATCCGCGCCCTGCCGACCTGCATCTGATGCTGGGGGACAGGTCGGTATCGCTAGTGGTGCGCCGGTCGCCGCGAGCCCGCAATGTGCGGCTGTCGGTCGATTCGGTGTGCGGCACGGTGACCTTGGGACTGCCCAAGGGAGCTTCGCAGGCGCAGGGTCTTGCTTTTGCGCAGGCACAGGCCGGCTGGCTGCTCCAACAATTGGACAAAGCCAAATCGCCGCTGGTGCTGACCGACGGTGCAAGGTTTCTGCTGCGCGGTGAAGAAGTGCGCATCGCATGGGACGTCATGGCGCCGCGTACCCCCCGAATTGATGGCGACCATCTGTTCGTCGGCGGCCCGCAGGAGATGCTGGGTCCGCGCGTGCTGCGCTGGCTCAAGGCGCAGGCGAAGGCC
>JBGSLY010000005.1:0-2188 GCA_041740435.1 Parasphingorhabdus sp. | reverse complement strand
GGAATGGTTGGCGCAGAAATTCTAACGCAAATCCGGCGGTGTGGCTTCCGCGGTCAACAGTGTCAAAGCTTCTCCCAGAGGCATTATCCGCTGCCCTTCCTGACCCAATGTCCGGATGGCGACGGTGCCTTCCTCCGCTTCGCGTTTGCCGACCACCAACAAGTGCGGCACTTTCTGCATCGAATGTTCGCGCACCTTGTAGTTGATTTTTTCGTTTCTGAGGTCGCTCTCCACCCGCAGCCCCGCAGCAACCAATTGCGCGGTGACATCGCGCGCATAATCATCTGCGTCGGACACAATCGTTGCAACCACTGCTTGCACCGGGGCGAGCCACATTGGCATCCGTCCGGCATAATGCTCGATCAAAATGCCGATAAAGCGTTCATAGCTGCCGTAAATCGCGCGGTGCAGCATGACTGGCCGGTGACGATTGCCGTCTTCGCCGACAAAGGATGCGTCGAGCCGGTCGGGCAGCACCCGGTCGGACTGTATGGTACCGACCTGCCACGTGCGGCCAATGGCGTCGGTCAGGTGCCATTCCAGCTTCGGCGCGTAGAAAGCGCCTTCACCCGGCAATTCTTCCCAGCCGAACTCCGCCGTCGCCATCCCTGCATCGACAACCGCCTGTCGCAATTCGGCTTCGGCCTTGTCCCAATCCGCGTCGCTGCCAAAGCGTTTTTCGGGGCGCAGCGCCAGTTTGATATGATAGGTAAAGCCAAAATCGCGGTAGATCCGGTCGGCGAGGCGGCAGAAATCCTGCACTTCGGCGACAATCTGGTCCTCGCGGCAAAAGATATGTGCGTCGTCCTGAGTGAACTGGCGTACCCGCATCAACCCGTGCAGCGCGCCATGCGGTTCGTTGCGGTGACAGCAGCCGTGCTCGAACAGGCGCAGCGGCAGGTCACGATAGCTTTTGATGCCCTGTTTGAAGGTCAGCACATGCGCGGGGCAGTTCATCGGCTTCATCGCCATCCACGCCGCGTCTTGCGCCACCGCCGGCGCGCCGCTCTCACCATCGGGCACGATATCGGGGACCGCGAACATATTTTCGGCATATTTGCCCCAATGGCCCGACTGCTCCCATTGCCGCACGTCCATCAGTTGCGGGGTCTTAATCTCTTGGTAGCCCGCCCCGTCAATCGCGCGGCGCATATAGGATTCGAGCGCGCGCCAGATGATAAAGCCGTGCGGATGCCAGAACACCGAGCCTTGCGCTTCGGACTGGAGATGAAACAGGTCCATGTCCTGCCCCAGCCGCCGATGGTCGCGCTTGGCCGCTTCCTCCAGCATATGCAGATGTGCGTCGAGCTGCTTTTTGTTGAGCCAGCCAGTGCCGTAAATCCGCGACAATTGCGGGTTGCGTTGATCGCCGCGCCAATAGGCCCCCGACACCCGGGTCAGTTTGAACGCCGCCGGATCAAGCTTTCCGGTCGAGGCGAGATGCGGACCCCGACACATGTCCATCCAGTCTTCACCCGACCAGTAAACGGATAGCTCCTCGCCTTCAGGTAGCTCCGCCGCCCACTCGGCCTTAAAACTCTCTCCAGCCGCCTGCCAGCGAGCAATCAGGTCGGCGCGGCTCCACACTTCGCGGCGCAGCGGCTTGTCGGCGCGGATGATGGCGCGCATCTGCTCCTCGATTTGCGGCAGTTCTTCATCGGTAAATGGTCCCCGGTCCGCAGGTGCCATAACGTCATAGTAGAAGCCATCGTCGGTCGAAGGACCAAAGGTAATCTGCGTCCCCGGCCACAGCGCCTGCACCGCTTCCGCCAGCACATGCGCGAAATCGTGCCGCGCCAGTTCCAGCGCCTCGGCCTCATCGCGGCTCGTGACCAGCGCCAGATGCGTATCGGATTGCAGCGGCAACATAATGTCGCGCACCTCGCCATCGATCAGCGCGGCAATCGCCGCCTTGGCAAGGCCGGGGCCGATGGACGCGGCAATGTCCGCAGGCGACGTACCCTTGGCCACATCGCGGGTGGAGCCGTCGGGCAGGGTGATGGTGATCATATCGCTCATGGCAAAGCCCTATGCCGATGCCCCGCGATTTGGGCAAGGGTGAATGGGGCCCTATCCCGGTCCTTACTCCAGTTCTGTAGCCTAATGCGATGCCCGGGTCATATCGACCTTTTCAACCCATTCGGGATAAAAGCTTGGCGGACGGGTGGACCAGCCGGGCGCAGTCGCT
>JBGSLY010000004.1:0-6391 GCA_041740435.1 Parasphingorhabdus sp. | reverse complement strand
GCGCGGTCAGGATGACATGCGCCCCTTCGCGGGCCAGCGCGATGGCGGTGGCGGCGCCAATGCCGCGGCTGGCCCCGGTGACCAAGGCCAATTGGCCTTCGAATAGCTTGATCGTCATTTCATTCTCTTTTGCACAAGATTTTCCTGTTCAGGTCGAGTCAAGCCAAGCCGTTCGTGTCGAGCGAAGTCGAGACACCCCGCAGTTGCTTGCTGCCTCGGGCATCTCGACTTCGCTCGATGCGAACGGAATGACTGAAAATCTTTCAAGCCGAAAGCCCCTATGCCGCTTCGCTATCGGGTTCCAGCATCGTCAGCTGATCGGGCTGTTCCTCTTGATCGGTCAATCGCGTTGGGTAAATTCCGGTGAAACAGGCATCGCAATGCTGCGGGCTGTCGTCGTTGCGGCCATCCCGGCCCAGCGCGCGATAGAGGCCATCGATAGACACAAAGCTGAGGCTGTCGGCCTGAATGAACTCCCGCATTTCCTCGATTGAGTAGCGGGCGGCGAGCAGCTTTTCGCGCGTGGGCGGGTTGACGCCCTAGAAACCGCTGTTGGTGGTTGGCGGGCTGGCGATCCGCATATGGATTTCCCGCGCGCCGGCCTCCCGCATCATCTGCACGATCTTCATGCTGGTCGTGCCGCGCACAATCGAGTCGTCGATGAGAACTATGGACTTGCCATCGACCAAAGGCCGGTTGGCATTGTGTTTGAGCTTAACCCCCAAATGCCGGACGCCTTCGCCCGGCTGGATGAATGTGCGGCCCACATAATGCGATCGGATGATGCCAAGCTCAAAGGGTATGCCCGACTGCTGGGCATAGCCGATGGCCGCCGGGGTGCCGCTGTCGGGCACAGGGATCACATAATCCGCATCGACCGGGTTTTCGATGGCGAGCTGCTCCCCGATGGCCTTGCGCACGCTGTAGATCGACGAACCATCGACGATTGAATCGGGGCGGGAGAAATAGACATGCTCGAATATGCAGGGGCGTGATGCGGATTGACCAAAGGGCCGGTGCGATTCCATCTTGCCGTCGCGAATAACGATCAGTTCGCCCGGATCAACGCTACGCTCATATTCCGCGCCGACCAGATCGAGAGCCACGGTTTCCGAGGCAAACACATAGGCGGGACCAATCCGGCCCATCACTAGCGGACGGATGCCGAGCGGATCGCGGCAAGCAATCATCCCCTGATTGGTCATGCAAATCAGCGAATATGCGCCTTCCACTTTGCGAAGAGCATCGATAAAGCGGTCAAGCAGGGTGACATATTTGGAGGTCGCGACCAGATGAATGATCGTTTCGGTATCGCTGGTGGACTGAAAAATCGATCCGCTTTGCACCAGCTCGCGGCGCAGCTTGACCGCGTTGGAAATATTGCCGTTGTGCGCAATTGCAAAGCCGCCGGTCGCCAGATCGGCCTGCAGCGGCTGTACGTTGCGGAGCGTGCCGCCGCCAGTGGTCGAATAGCGGACATGGCCGCACGCCGCATTGCCGCGCAGTTTGGCGATCACCTCTTCGCTGTCGAAATTGCCTGCCACAGGTCCCAGCGCTCTGTGGCTATAGAGCTCGGTGCCGTCGCGGCTGGTGATTCCCGCCGCTTCCTGTCCCCGGTGCTGCAGCGCGTGTAGGCCGAGCGCGACCATGGCCGCAGCATCTTCGGCTCCTTCGACCCCGAAAACGCCGCATTCTTCCCGCAATTTGTCATCGTCAAAGGGATGGGTGGTCAGCATCGTTTCACCATAGGGCTCGGGAATGTGGCCCGCATATAGGAACCAATCCGCGCTTTGTCTCCCCCTTTCGATTGCGGATTTTTGTGCCGCGATTTAGGAAGCGGGTATGAGCAATTCTTTGTCCCGCGAAACCGGCCTTCTGCTGGACCCGAAATTCGATGCCGACGGGTTGCTGACCGCCGTTGTTACCGATTGTGACAGCGGGGAGCTGTTGATGGTGGCGCATATGAATGCGGAGGCGCTCGATAAAACACTGGCCGAGCGCGTGGCCTGTTTCTGGTCACGCAGCCGGCAAAGCCTTTGGGTCAAGGGCGAAACATCGGGTAACACCCTGCATGTCTTAGAGGCGCGGATCGACTGCGATCAGGACGCGGTCTGGCTCAAGGTCCGGCCTGCGGGGCCAGCCTGCCACACCGGGGCGCGATCATGCTTCTATCGAACCATCAGCGGCGGACAATTGGAGGCCGACTGATGCGCGGGGCATTTGCGTTCATGTGCTTGGGACTTTTCGGCTGCTCACCAAATGGCGACGCAGCAGGCACCGATGGCCAAGACGGATCCGCAGGCGCCGCATTGGAGCAGGCGGCGGTCGCGACGGGCATTCTGTCCGCCAGCGGGGCCGTGTCGTTATCCGGAGCCTATGAGCGGGTCTCCGACATCGGGGTGGACCGTTTTTGCGCGGTAGGAAACGATGACGACGGATATCAAGTTGGCATGCTGGCCGAATTCGGACCGGATACGGTGTGCGAAGCCATAGGGTCAGCGGAACGTGATGGAGAAGATGTGACGATCATTCTGTCGGGCAAAGACCAATGCCAGTTTGTCGCGCAGTTCGATGGCGACACAATCGTATTTCCCGGTGGTCTGCCCGCAGGCTGCCAGTCCTATTGCGGCCCAAGGGCGCGACTGGACGGCGTGAACTTCCATCTGCTGGGCAGCGGAGACGAAATCGCCCGCTCCACCCGCGGTCACCAGACAGCAGACCGTAAAGCCATCAGCCTGTGCCCCGGTTGAACTCTAAGCGTCGATTAGAGCGGTGATCTGATTGAATCAGATCGCCGCTTTTGATTCCTTGTTTTCCGTGATTTACGAGTCGTGAAATGTTCTATTTCACTGGAAACCACTCTAAAAAACTGTACCAGATTCGATAACTTGACAGTTACCCAAATAGAATCGGTTAAGATCAAATGTCAGCGCATCGGACGCGGTTGTCATGTAGATACGCGCGGTTCTTTCAGTCGGATCGACCTGATCGATCATGATCAAATGTGACTTCATGGGGGCAATTGCTCGAACCATTTCCACCCGTTCAGGCCAAAGATCAACCACGCGATCGAAACCTATAGGAACATCTTTGAGCAGATTGCCGCTGTCTCGCGTTACGCGGGTCGCAGGATTAACCGGTTCGGGCGCCTCTATGGCATCAGGCGGCGGTGCAGTGCGGCGAGGCGCTTCGGGGAGAAACAAGTCCATCTCAAAGCGACCTTCCAGACCAATTTCTTCAATAGTCTGGCTCTCGCCAGGTTTAACATTCAATCCTCGGCCCAAGACGCATTGCAGCGTTCTGGCGGGTATTGCTGCAGTCGATATTTGATTTACCATTGCACTCGTGGCGGCTGCTGCAGGAACCGCTGAGCACAGACTGCCCATAATCAGGGTCAGCGAAAAAAAGCGGGTGTAATACATGTCTTGATTGTCCTTGGTGAAACCGATACGGGGTTTTCAATGTGATCGCCTTAGACAGGTTTGAATGACAGTTCGATGAACCGTTCATGGCTTTTTCCGTTTTTTGCTGCGCGGTGTGACGGTTGAAATGAGCATATCCCCGTTTTTTTCCAAGCTGTCTCTCGCGGCGGTATTGTCAGTATTTTCTCCTTTTGCCGCAACGGGTTATGCGCAAGACGTTGCAACCAGCATCGACGCATCGGACAGCACCAAAAATTATCATAACGCTTTGCAATGTTTGACACTAGCGATCGCATATGAAGCGGGAAACGAGCCAACTCAGGGTCAGCAAGCGGTTGCCGAGGTGATTCTCAATCGTGCGCGCCACCCCGCTTATCCCAAAAGCGTTTGCGGCGTCGTGTTTCAGGGTTCTTCTCGCCGAACGGGTTGCCAATTTACCTTCACCTGTGACGGGGCCATGCGGCGACCGCTTTCGGCTCCGGTTCGGGAACGCTCACTTGAAGTTGCCAAAGCGGCATTGGACGGGCAATTCGTCCCCAATGTCGATGGGGCGACCCATTATCATGCAAATTATGTCCGTCCCTATTGGGCACCTAGTCTAACCCGTTTGCGCCAGATTGGTGCGCATATATTCTATCGGGCACCCGGACACGTGGTCCCACGCGCGCTGAACGGACCGTATCCTTTGGGAACGGAGCCCGACATTGCATCGGCGAAATCGTCCGCAATCGATATTTTTACGCAGGGTAAGCGGACCGCCGTGGTGCCGCCATCCAACCCACCAGCAAAAGCACCCAGCGCTTTCGCACCGTGGGGCATCCCTACTCAATAGAACCATCGATTGCTGAAACGGTCTCCCGTCTATTGGTATGCCTTGACAATATAGGGGCGCTCAGCCGCACCCGTTAATTCCACCACCGCTTCGCGCGAACTTTTTCCGCCGCCGGGTGTTCGGGCTGTCGAGAGGATAAGCAGCGGTCTGCCGATGAGATCTATTGCGTCACCCAGTTCAATCGCGGTTGTTTGTCCGTTTAATTCGCGCTGTCGATCCAGAGATTGCGGCGTGGTTTGTCCATTGCCCAACATGACCTCTATCGCCTGCGGCTGAGCATAGCGCGGCTCAAACGCACCAAAGCCTGAATGAACCGAGGTAAATTTGCGCATCCGGTCAACAAGTGCCGAATCGAATCCGCGGATCAGCAGCAACTCATCAATTGAGAAAAACGCACCATTGCGCGGCGAATAACCCTGCCTTTGATAATAGGAACTTTCCGCCCCATCGGGCCGTGCAACATCGTCGTCGTCGATCCAATCGAGCAACGAGTCGCGAACGATCCGTCCGCGCTGATCATCCAGTTTTAGCACTTGAATAAGGTATTCCGCGAATTCCTCGTCGATCTGCGACAGCGGGACCTTACCCGTTTCGTCCTCGACGCGAACCTCGACATTGCTGCCATTAATGTCCAATCTTCGGCTGCGTCCGTCGATCGACCAGCGAAACGCGCGGTCTTCCCCGATCAATGATGCGAGCGCCATTTCGATCCCGGCGTCGGCAGCCGCAATTGCTCGCGCCTTTTCCAATTGCGCCTCCGCAGTGACAATGCCGGCCTGTGTCCGGGCAACCAATGCGGTGGCCGCCAGGGCAAATATTGCGATAGCGGCGACCGCAGCAACCATGGCAAAGCCGGAGTCCTTGGCGCGCGGTCCAGTCGTCACGGAATTTTTCCTTCGGTTTTAAACGGCTCCAAAGTTCTTAGTTTTGCGCGCAATTCCTCGGTCACCGCGCGGGCATCATCGGCGGTGCGCAGCACATGCGGTTTAAGCAGCACAATCAACTCGGTTCGGGTCTGCGTATCGCTGGTGTTTCCGAACAGCAATGACCCCAAAACGGGAATCCGCGACAGAATCGGGATTCCGTTTTTCCCAAAGGATTTGGAATCGCGGAAAAGCCCGCCAAGCGCGATGACTTGGCCATCCTGCACCGCGACAGAGGTCGAGACACGCCGCGTCGAGATGACCGGCGACTGGACCGGAGAATTCGCGGTCGCGCGCGTATTGACGTCGCTGACCTCCTGCGAAATATCGAGCAACACCAATCCCCCTTCGTTGACACGCGGGGTCACTTTCAAAATGACCCCCGTGTCGCGATATTCGACGGAATTGACAATCGGGGCATTGCCACCGTCGGTGCTGATTGCCGATGCGGTCGTAATCGGCACCTGATCCCCCACTTGCAGGGCGGCGGTCTGGTTGTTGAGCACCAGCAATTTGGGTGCGGAAACCACTTTGATGTCGGTGCGCTGTTCCAGTGCATTCAGTGTGCCCGTGATATCGCTGTTGGAGAGGAAATAGGAGAAGCCCGGAAGAATCCGTGTTGGATTGGGGCCGGTCCCTTCCGACAATGCAAAATTGCTGCTTCCGGTCTGGAAATTCCACTGCACTCCGAAACGCAGGCTATCGTTCAGGGTGACCTCGGTAATCGTGGCCTCGATCATCACCTGATAGGGGGGGACATCAAGCTGACGCAGTGCGTCCTCGACAATCGCATAGTTGCGCGGCGTTCCATAGACCACCACCGCATTATTGACTTCGTCACTTGAAATCCGGACGCTTAGGCCCGGTACATCGCTCGCCCCTTGGTTAGCGGTTGGATTTACAGCATTATTGGCGCCATTGTCTGCGCCCGTGTTGTTATCGCGCTGCTGGGCATTGTCGTTGGAGTTTGGGCCGTTTGATGAGCCACCGGCCTCCGGTATCTGACTTCCGCTTCCGCCACCGCCGCCACCAAAGGCGTTGTTCAGAGTTTGCGCGAGATCGCGAGAGCGCCCGTTCTGAACGCGGTAGACGTGCAATCGCGGCTCGTTGTTTGTGCCTTCTCGGTCCAATACTTCGATCCAGCGTCGGACGTCATCAAGATATTGGCGCTGGGCACTGATCGCAATAATACCGTTTAGCCGCTCCATCGCTAT
>JBGSLY010000003.1:0-4448 GCA_041740435.1 Parasphingorhabdus sp. | reverse complement strand
GCCTCCAACACCCGCGCCACCTTGAATGGACGCAGCGCATCGGCGGGATTCTTCACACCCTCCAGCTCCAGCCCAATGGCGGTCAGCGTGTCGGTGATGGTTTTCAGGTCCGCGTCGGTATCGAGATGCTCTTTGAGCCAGGATAGGGTGAATTTCATGCGCCTACTCCTCCGCTTAGCGTCGGCACATCGAGCGCGTTGAAACCATAATGTTCGGCCCAGCGCAAATCGCCGTCAAAAAACGCGCGCAAATCGTCCATGCCGTATTTCAGCATCGCCAGCCGGTCGATGCCGCAACCAAAGGCAAAACCCTGCCATATTTCGGGGTCGAGTCCGCAATTGGCGATGACCTTGGGATGAACCATCCCGCTGCCGAGCAATTCCATCCAGCCGCCCTTGGCGCCATTGGGGTCGCCGCCGATAATTCGGCGGCCGTTTTCGACTGAATAACCGGCATCGACCTCCACCGATGGCTCGGTGAAGGGGAAATAGCTGGGCCGCAGCCGCAGGGTGATATCGTCGCGTTCAAAAAACGCCTTCAAGAACGTCTCCAGCGTCCATTTCAGGTGCCCCAGATGGATGCCGCGATCGATCACCAGCCCCTCAACCTGATGGAACATCGGGGTGTGGGTCGCGTCGCTGTCGCTGCGATAGGTGCGGCCCGGTGCGATAATGTAAATCGGCTCACCCGCGCCGCCCGTCCGCTTGGCCACGTCCATCATCGTACGAACCTGTACCGGCGAGGTATGGGTACGCAGCAGCATCGGATTGCCGTCCGCATCGGTCTTGTCGAAATAGAATGTGTCGTGCATCGCCCGCGCCGGATGGGTTTCGGGGATGTTGAGCGCGGTAAAATTGTGCCAGTCGTCCTCAATCTCCGGCCCGGTCGCGACCGAAAAGCCCAGATCGGCGAAAATCTCGGCAAGTTCATCCATAACCTGACTAACCGGATGCACACTGCCCTTGGGCCCGGCGGCGGCCGGCAGGGTCATGTCGATTGTTTCGGTGGCGAGACGGGCGTTGAGGGCGATGGTTTCGAAAACGGCTTTCTGGGCCTCTATGGTCCCCGTGATCGCGGCCTTCAAAAGATTGATTTCTTGACCTTGTCGGACGCGCTCTTCCGGAGTCATGGAACCGAGAGTTTTTAGCAAGGCGGTCAGTTCGCCGTTCTTGCCCAGCACCGCCACACGAGCGGCTTCCAATTCATCCAAATTGCCGGCGGCTTCGACCAATCCGGTCAGTCGTTTGCCTAGTGTTGCAATATCCATAATCCCGTCATTCCTGCGAAGGCAGGAATCCAGCTCCTGCGTTATCCATCAATTTCACTTTAGCCGTGTAGAGGCGACCATAGCAAAACCCAGATCAACCGCCAAATCTCGCCAGTCGACATTGCCTTGCTCGA
This sequence comes from Parasphingorhabdus sp., assembly GCA_041740435.1. GTDB lineage: Bacteria > Pseudomonadota > Alphaproteobacteria > Sphingomonadales > Sphingomonadaceae > Parasphingorhabdus. The sequence goes on along the minus strand of JBGSLY010000003.1, from coordinate 3,047 downwards.
TCAAATTTATTTTCCACTGCCTCTTCCATTTTTTTAATCTGCTTTTCGCGCCGGATCGCCGTTTCCATTGTATCATGCCGCTCGAACCAAACCAGCCGCTTGGCTCCTTTGTCTTTTGAGAAGCCTTCCAACAGTTCTTCGCGATGCTCATAGAGCCGTTTCATCAGATTGGAAGTCACGCCCACATAGAGCGTACCATATTTGTGACCTGCGAGCAGATAGACGACAGGCTCGATGTCACGTTTCATGGCATGCTCCGGAGTTGGATTCCTGCCTTCGCAGGAATGACGGACTTAAACTGGTAGAGAGAAAACAAAAAAAGCGCCGCAGGATATTCTCCCCCGGCGCTTCCTGTAATCGTTTCCGAAACTCAGGCCGCGGCCAGAGCGTCCTGCGCCTGTTTTATGATGGCGCCAAAGGTTTCACCTTCGTTCATCGCCATATCGGCCATCACCTTGCGGTCGAGTTCGATCCCGGCCAGCTTTACGCCGTGCATGAAGCGGGCGTAGGTCAGGCCTTCGGCGCGAACCGCAGCGTTGATGCGTTGAATCCACAGCGCGCGAAAAGAGCGCTTTTTAACCTTGCGGTCGCGATAGGCGTATTGTCCGGCCTTTTCGACGGCCTGACGAGCGACCCGGATGGTGTTTTTGCGGCGGCCGCGATAGCCCTTCGCTTGATCCAAAATCCGTTTATGTTTTGCATGGGTGGTTACACCCCGTTTGACACGTGCCATAATTTATATCCTTTGAACGTGGTATCCGGTGGGCGCGGCTTATTTTAAGCCGTACGGGGCCCATGCCTTGATGGTTTTGGTATCGGCATCGCTAATGACGCTGGTCCCACGATTCTGGCGGATATATTTGCCGTTATGGCTGATCAGGCGGTGGCGTTTTCCGGCCACACCGTGTTTGATTTTGCCAGTGGCGGTCAGTCTGAAGCGTTTCTTCACACCGCTTTTGGTCTTGAGCTTGGGCATTTTGGTCTCCTTTAGTTGGTACCGTATCGAGCCGGCATGGCAGCCCTGTTAGCCAGCCGTGCTCATTCGGAAGCGAGGGCGTATAGCGGGATTGGACGTAATTGCAAGCCCGGTTTTATGGACTGCCGTTCTTCCGTGCGGGATCGTGCAAGACCTGCATCGGCGCGCCCATCGCCCGCATCCGCCCCTCAACGGACGCCTTTAGTATCGGGTGGGCCAGTGCCCGGTACTTGCCCGGCGCCATGCCCATGAAACGCCGGAAATCTCGATTAAAATGGCTCTGGTCGAAATATTGTCCGTCGAGTGTATGGGCAAAGTTGAGCTCTGGATCGAGCATGCTTATCGCCAGTGAACGCAAAAACCGTTGCCGTCGCATCAGCAGCTTCGGCGGAAAACCGAAAACCCGGCGGCTCAGCCGGTCGAAAGAGCGGTTGGACACGCCAATGGCATCGGCCATGTCGATCACGCTCTTGATTTCGCGGTTCATCAGCGCGGCGTGCGCCTTTACAACCAGTTTGTCATCGGGATCGGCTTGCGCGATTCGCTCGCGCAGGAAGGCAACAATCCGCGCCGCTTCGATCAGCGCATCAGATTCGGAGTCCTGGAAAATCGCTTTGTACATCGGCGCAAAATCGGCAAATTGTGGATCACCCTCCATATCCGAATGCCGGTCCGCATAATGTTCTGCCGAGACATGAAACAATTTTGTCCAGCCCAGCGGCAAGATTCCGATGCCCCATGCCCGCATTGCACCCAAAGAAAAATAGGTGCTGCGACTGGTTGGGCCGATGACGATGCTGCGCTCGGAGGCATGGGCCGGATTATCAACCAAAGAGGCGAAGACCGGAACATCGCTGTTCATTCCCTTGAAAAACCGCATGTTCCCCCATTCGGGATGCAGCCAATCGACGATCCGTTCGCCTTCTTCGACCGAAACCTCGGTATGGTAAATCAGGGAAATATAGGGCGCCAAGTCCGGGGGCGGCGGGACAAAGGTGATTTTTACTCGGTCATCTAATGATGGCACGCAATCGACTCCAGCACATCGTCTAGTCTTGCGGGGTCTCCGATTGCCAAAACCTGCCCCGATGATGCCGCGTGCAGCGGATCACCGTTCCAGTCGCACATGATGCCCCCTGCACCTTCGACGATAGGCACTAAAGCAGCAAAATCGTGTAACTTCAATCCCGCTTCGCAGACAATATCGATATGTCCGGAGGCAAGCAGGCCGTAATTGTAGCAATCGCCGCCATAAATGATTTTCCGTTGCGCCACTTTGGCGGCCAAGCCCATGAAATGGTCGGCCTCATGATCGTCAAAAGCGTGCGGAGAAGTGGTGCCAAGCACGGCGTCCCCCAAATTGCGGCACAGCGCGGTTTTGGCGGACTTTCCATTGAAAACGGTGGTTTCGCCAACATAGCCGACCCAGCGCTCGCCAGAAATGGGCTGGTCGATAACCCCCAGCAGAGGATAGCCATCCTTCATCAAAGCAATCAGCGTGCCGAAAATCGGCCTGCCGGCGATAAAGCTGGTCGTGCCATCAATGGGATCTAGCACCCATTGCCGAGATGCGCCTTCATTGCGAGTGCCATATTCCTCACCAATGATGCCATCGTCGGGAAACGCGGCCTCGATAATTTTCCGCATCGCGGCCTCTGCGGCGCGGTCTGCCTCGGTCACGAAGCTGCGGTCGGACTTTTCCTCCAGCGCGAATTTGGCGCGAAACAGGGGACGAATGGCTTGTCCGGCGGCATCGGCCAGCGCATTTGCCAAATTGAGGTCTGCGGATTTCATGATATCCGCTTAGTCAAACAGGCTGCTAACACTCGATTCGTCGGCGATGCGTTTGATCGCTTCCCCCAGCAGCGGTGCGATCGGTAGGTTGCGGACCTTGGTCGATTGCTGCACCGCTTCGGTGGCGAGAATGGAGTCAGTAATCACCAGCTCCTCTAATGCACTGCCGTCGACTCGAGCCACCGCGCCGCCCGACAGAACACCATGGGTGCAATAGGCGACCACGCCGCTCGCCCCGTTGTTTTTGAGCGCGAGCGCTGCGTTGCACAAGGTCCCG
>JBGSLY010000002.1:0-2353 GCA_041740435.1 Parasphingorhabdus sp. | reverse complement strand
GCCGATCCGGAAATCGTCAAAGGCAAGGCAGTAATATATTTCCCTGCCGCTGCTGAGTTGGACGTCGCCTATAAAGGGGAAGGCACAGCAAAGTCCGAAGCAATCATCGCAAAGCTGGCCGCCGCCGACAAGCTCAACACTGGTATCAGCATGAACTTTTTGACCGGCGCCGATGCATCCGATCCAGTCGAAGTCGGGATATGGGGAGCACTCAAAGGGTCGCTGATCACCATGTTGGTCACGCTGTTGCTGGCTTTTCCGGTCGGAGTCCTCGCGGCGCTTTATCTTGAGGAATATGCGAAAAAGAACCGGTTGACCGACCTTATCGAAGTGTCGATCAACAATCTGGCCGCAGTTCCTTCAATCATTTTCGGCCTTTTGGGTCTCGCGGTGTTCCTGAATGTGTTCGGCATGCCGCGCTCGGCGGCACTGGTTGGCGGGCTTACCTTGGCCCTCATGACAATGCCGGTGATCGTCATCGCGGGTCGAAATGCCGTTAAAGCCGTGCCGCCTTCCATTAGAGAGGCGGCGCTGGGTATTGGTGCTAGCCCGATTCAGGTGGTTTTCCACCATGTGCTGCCGCTCGCTCTGCCAGGAATTTTGACCGGCACGATCATTGGCATGGCCCGCGCGCTTGGCGAGACCGCTCCGCTTCTGATGATCGGCATGCGCGCTTTCATTGCTGCACCGCCTGATAGTATTACCGATCCGGCAACAGTTCTGCCGGTGCAAATATTTCTCTGGTCAGACGAGGTCAATCGCGGCTTTGTCGAGAAAACTTCTGCCGCCATCATAATTCTGCTAATATTCCTGCTGTCGATGAATGCGATTGCGATTTACCTCCGCAACCGCTTCGAAACCCGCTGGTAATGGCATCGCCGCGAGAAAGAGACGAAATGAGCACTATGGAAGCCGCCCACATTGACAGCACCAATACTACGCTGAAAGTCAAGATGACCGCGCGTAATGTTGACGTTTTTTACGGGCAAAAGCAGGCGATTAACGGCGTTTCGATTGATGTCGATATGGATAATGTTACCGCCTTTATCGGGCCGTCCGGCTGTGGCAAATCGACCTTTTTGCGCTGCCTTAATCGGATGAACGACACCATCGCAGCCGCAAGGGTAACCGGCGAAATATGTTTGGACGGCGAAAATATTTACGGCGGCGGCATGGATGTGGTTCAGCTGCGGGCCCGAGTGGGAATGGTATTTCAAAAGCCCAACCCCTTCCCCAAATCAATCTATGAAAACATCGCCTATGGCCCGCGCATTCATGGCTTGGCCGCCAGCAAAAGCGAATTTGACGCTATTGTTGAATCCTCGCTGGTTCGGGCGGGATTGTGGGACGAGGTCAAAGATCGGCTTCAAGACAGCGGTACGGCACTGTCGGGCGGACAGCAGCAGCGGCTATGCATTGCCCGGGCCATTGCGGTTGATCCGGAAGTGATTCTGATGGACGAGCCGTGTTCGGCACTCGATCCCATCGCCACCGCAAAAATCGAAGAGCTGATCCATGAACTGCGCGGTCGCTATGCGATCGTCATCGTTACCCATAATATGCAGCAAGCGGCGCGCGTTTCCCAAAAGACCGCGTTTTTCCATCTTGGGACTCTGGTCGAATATGGCGAAACATCCACCATTTTTACCAATCCCGCCAACACGCAAACCCGCGACTATATCACTGGCCGCTATGGTTAGATTTATCCGAAGGAAAGTTGAATGACCCCGTCCACTATTGAACATACGGTCAAGGCGTTCGATTCCGACATGAACGAATTGCGCGGAATGGTCGCGGAAATCGGAGGCCGGAGCGAGCTGGCCATAATTTCCGCGATGACCGCGTTGACCAACGGCGACCTGAAACTTGCGGCAAAAGTTGTCGAAGAAGACAAAATCATCGACGATCTGGAAAAACGGATCGACGAACTCACCATTCGCACCATCGCTCTTCGTGCGCCTATGGCTGATGACCTGCGGGAATTGGTTGCCACTCTAAAAATTTCCGGCGTGGTAGAACGTATTGGCGACTATGCGAAAAATATTGCCAAGCGGGTGCCGATTGTCAGCGAATCGCGCAAGCTAGGTCCGGTTTCACTGTTGCCCTCCATGGCAAAGCTAACCTCTGAACTAGTCCATGATGCGCTGGATAGCTTTTCCCGGCGTGACCCTGAACTGGCACTAGAGGTCAGCGCCCGCGATCAGGTAATAGACGATTTCTACAGCAGTATTTTCCGTTCCGTCATCACCCATATGGTCGAAAATCCGAAGGATATCGGGGTCGCCGCACATCTACTGTTCATCGCTAAAAATCTCGAACGGATTGGCGATCACGCAACCAATGTTGCGGAAAT
>JBGSLY010000001.1:0-9389 GCA_041740435.1 Parasphingorhabdus sp. | reverse complement strand
CTTTTTTCCCTGCGGACTGGCCCGGACAAATTGTTCGACGTCCATCGGGCCGGATGGCATGATCGTGGAAATCGCGTGCTTATACACCAGTTGCGACTGCCCATCGCGGCGCAGCAGGACGGAAAAATTATCAAACCAGGTGACGATGCCTTGCAGCTTCACCCCTTTGACCAAAAACATCGTTACCGGCGTTTTCGACTTGCGCAGACTGTTCAGAAAAAGGTCCTGCAGGTTGTTCGATTTTTCGGTCATTGTCAGCGATCTGCCCCAACTTTCCCGCATGGGGTAGTTGTTATTATTGTTTTGCCCCGCCGATATAGCGGCAAATCGTCCCTTGGTCTACCGGTTATCATCTGCGCCTATTCGGATTCTTCCTCATCTCGCCGCCCATCGGACAATCCCAGCATTTTCAGCTTCCGGTGCAGGGCCGACCGCTCCATGCCGATAAATTGCGCCGTCTTTGAAATATTGCCGGAAAACCGCCTAATCTGGACTTTGAGATATTCGCGCTCAAAATTCTCCCGCGCTTCACGCAGCGGCGAACCCAGCAGCGACGTCATTCCCTGATCCAGTGCGTCGCCGTGTCCTAAAACTTCGGCGGGCAGCTTGTCGATCTCGATCAACTCCATACCAATTTTCGGCATCAGGATAATCGTCCGCTCGATGACATTGCGCAACTGGCGGACATTTCCCGGCCAGTCATAGGCTTGCAGCGCGGCCATGGCCTCGTCGGCGAACTGTGGCTGCGGCAATCCTTGTTCGGCGGAAAATCGGGCGACATAATGTTCAACCAGCGGCGGGATATCCTCCCGGCGTGCCATCAGGGGCGGCAATTCGACTGGTACTACGTTCAGCCGGTAGTAAAGGTCTTCGCGAAACCGGGCCTCTGCAATTTCGGTTTGCAGGTTGCGCGACGTGGCGGAGACGACCCGGACATCGACTTTGACCTTTTGCTGCCCGCCCACTCGGAAAAAGCTTTGGTCGGTGAGCACTCGCAAAATCCGCGCTTGCGTCGTCAGCGGCATATCCGCAACCTCGTCGATGAACAGGGTCCCGCCGTGCGCCTCTTCCATCAGCCCGGTGGCGGTGACGATGCCGCCTTCTTCGGTCCCGAACAGTTCTTCCTCGACAGTATCGGGCGACAGCCGCGCGGCGCTGATGGTAACAAAAGCGCCATCGGACCTGTTGCTCCAATTGTGCAACAGGCGCGCGGCCACTTCCTTACCAACCCCGGCAGGGCCGGTAATCATCAGGCGGCTGCCCGTCGAAGCGACTTTTTTCAGGGTAGCGCGCACAGTGTTAATCGCGGACGAGGTGCCAGTCAGTTCATCGGAAAAGCCCACCCGCGCCTTCAGCACTTCATTTTCCCGCCGAAGCCGCTCGGTCTCGGTCGCGCGGGAAACCAGATGCAACAAATGGCTGGCCTCAAAAGGCTTTTCGATAAAATCGACGGCACCTTCGGCAATGGCGGCAACCGCCGTATCGATATTACCATGACCGGAAATGACGATAACCGGCAGGCGCGGATCAATCTGCTTGATCGCCTTTAACACTTCCAACCCGTCAAGCTTTGATCCGCGAAGCCAGACATCGAGCAAAACCAGCGACGGTTTGCGCTCGGTCACAGCGAGCAGCGCGGTGTCGCTGCACGCTGCGGTCCGGGTCAAATACCCTTCATCCTCCAACACGCCCGCAATCAGGTCGCGAATATCAGGTTCGTCATCGACAATCAGAATATCAAGCGCCATGGCTCTGTCCCTCTTCAGCAGCTTGGACGGCGGCGGCAGGATGCTCGCTTAACCGGCGCAGCTTTCGCTGATTAAATGTGATTTGTACCCGGGCACCGCCCAAAGGTCCGTCGGCGAAGCTGATTTCGCCAAAATGTTCTTCGACAATTTTTTTGACGATGGCGAGGCCCAGCCCCGTGCCCTTCTCGCGATTGGTGACATAGGGTTCCACAATCCTGTCCCGTTCCTTGGGCAAGCCGATACCGTTGTCATCCAATGTAATGACGACCAGATCGTCCGCGTGTGACAAAGCCATCCGGACTTCGCCCGCCGCCGTTTCGCTGCCGCGATCGTGGATCGCTTCTACCGCGTTTTTGGTGACATTGATCATGGCCTGCGCCAATTGTCGGCGGTCGCAGACCATGGGGAAATTCTGTTCTGGCGCGTCGAAATGAAAGGTGATGGCGGGATTGGCGACTTCCTGCATAAACAGCGCCTGTTTCAAAATGTCGGTGAGATTTTCCTCCCGGAAAACCGGCTTCGGCATTCGGGCGAAAGACGAAAACTCATCGACAATGTTGCGCAAATCACCGACCTGCCGGACGATTGTGCCGGTCAGCTTGGCGAAAACATCGCCCCCTTCGGGAAGATCAGAACCAAAGCGCCGTTGCAGCCGTTCCGCCGCTAGCTGGATCGGGGTCAGTGGGTTCTTGATCTCATGCGCTATGCGCCGCGCCACATCGGACCAAGCCGCCCGGCGCTGATCGAGCAGCTGCTGGGTAATATCTTCAAACGTCATCACATGACCGGGTCGTTGATCGACAATCTTGACGTTGAGCGTCCGGATTTCATTTTCGGTGGTCAATTGGACAATTGCCTCGCTCATCCCCTGCTCCAGCAATTGCGCGAGTTCAGGGGCCACGATGCGCAGCTCCAATCCAGCAAGATCGTCATTCTCTTTGGCGAGCAGCGCCTGTGCCCGGCTGTTTGCCAATTGGATTACCCCGGCGGCATCAATACTGATAATGCCCGACGCGACCGACCCCAACACCGTTTCGATAAATATCCGGCGGTTGCCCAATTGGTCGTTGGCGGTAATCAGCGCGGTTGTCTGCATTTCCAGCCGTTCGGTCATCCGGTTAAAGGCGCGGCTCAATGTGCCAACCTCATCGGGCTTGTCCAAAACAGGGACGCGGGTCGCCAGATCGCCCTCTGTCACCCTTTTGGCGGCGGTCACAAGGTCATTGACCGGACGGACCATGCGATCCGCGACAATCAACCCAATGCGCAGGGCAATACCGATGATCAGCAGGCTGAGGACGAACAGCGCGATGTTGAACTGGACCTGCAAATTGCGCGAACGGTCGAACAAATCGTCATAGTCCCTCAGCACCAGCTGCGCCCGTTCCCACTGGCTGAGTGCCAGCATATCGGAATCGCGCGCGGCATAGAGGAAGATACCTCCCGCCAGATCGAGCGGCGTTACCGCTTCGATTTTGTTCGCCTTTGCGCTGACCACATAGTTTTCGCCATTCTGCAATCGTTTCACAATTTCCGGACTGATCCGCGGTGCATTGTCGCGTTTATCGGGGTCTACAACCGCTGCGGTGCGCGCCACCCCGTCCTTGCCAATTTCAATGATCGCTGATTCATTGAGCTTACGCGACAGGACCTGAAAAACATAGCCTTCGGCAAATTCCGGGCTATCCAGCCGCGCTTGCCGCAAATAAGTCCGCAGGTCATTGGCCATGGTGATGGTTTCTTCGCCCACCTCCTGCCGGTTCTGCTCATAATATCCCCGCGCCAGTTCATTGGCGTTTTCCAGCATGCCCCGCGCGCGATCAGAAAACCAGAAATCGACGCCATATTGGAACAGCAGCGAGGCGCTGAACACCACCAACAGCATCGGTATGGCGGCGACCAGCGAAAACAGGCCGACCAGCCGCACGTGCATTCGGCCATTGCTGCCCGAGGCCGAAGCGCCCGCCCGGCGCTTGGCAAGGCGGCGGCCATAGAGAATGAGCAAAGCAACAACCGGCGTTAGATTGGCCACCAGCAAAGCGGCGGTCGCCAGCGGAGAGAGCAAACGAACCTGATCGGTCTGCGCGGACAGCAGATAATAGCTGCCGGCGATCGTCAGCAACAATACCAAGCCGCTGGCCCATTCCGCCTTGCGCATCAAGGCATCATTTTCCGTCATAGCGATGACCGAACGCACCATTCTGGGCACTAAACCGCCCGCTTGTTCGTTTGTGGATCGCATAGTTGCTGCTTTACAACAGCCGCGTTGCAAAAAAAGCACAATCTACGCTGCCGCGTGCATTTTATCGCAAAAATCAGCCGGATGGTCAGCGCAGCCCCGGCTCAGGACATTGCCGACAGATCGAGAGTTTGCAGTTTTTTGCGCAATGTATTGCGATTGATCCCCAGCAAGGCGGCGGCGCGCAATTGGTTGCCATCGGCGATCCGCATGGCCTCGCGGAGCAACGGGACCTCAAACTCCGCTAGCGCACGGGCATAAACGCTTCCAGCACTATCGGGATCGCGGAGCAAATTGCGGGCCATGCGGGACAAAGCTGTATCGAGATGGGCATCGACCGACTCAACCACTTCCTGCCCTTCGCCCAACAAATGGCTTTGGACAAAATCCGCATCGATCAGCGGATCACGGCTGGTGACCGCCAAGCGAAAGACAAAATTCTTGAGCTGGCGAACATTGCCGCGCCAGTAAAAATCTTTCATCAGGCTCATGGCGCCATCGTCCAATTGCCTGCGCGGTAATCCTTCGCTGGCCGCTTGGGCCAAGAAATGCCGCGAAAGATCGGCAATATCTTCGGCCCGCGCGCGCAGCGGCGGCAGTTCGATGGGCACGACGTTGAGCCGGTAAAACAAATCCTCGCGGAACCGGCCTTGCTCAATCAGGGCAACGAGATTCTGGTTGGTGGCGGCAATGATGCGTACGTTGGGGCGAATGGTATGTCGCCCACCCACCCGGGTAATCTCCCCCGACTGCAGGGCACGCAGCAGCCGAGTTTGGGCCTCCATCGGCATATCGCCGATTTCGTCGAGAAACAAAGTCCCCTGATCGGCCTGTTCAAACTTGCCGGCCTTTTCCGAAACCGCGCCGGTAAAAGCGCCCTTGTCATAGCCGAACAGCTCTGCCTCGATCAACTCCGACGGGATAGCGGCCATGTTTACGGCCACAAAGGGATGCCGTTTGCGGTGACCCAGATTGTGGATCGCTTCTGCCACCACCTCTTTGCCGGTTCCCGATTCGCCCAAGATAAGCACCGTTAGATCGTTGGTGAGCAACCGGGCGATCATCCGGTACACGCTCTGCATGGCGCTGCTCCGGCCTATCAGCGGCATGGCGCTTAGATCATCGTCCTCGGCCTTGGACGCCAGCTGCGAGCGTTTCATCGCGTTCCTGGCCGCCTCGATCAGTTCGTCCAAATCAAAAGGCTTCGGGAAATATTCATACGCACCCGCTTCCGAAGCGCGCACCGCGGTGTCCAAGGTGTTTTTTGCCGACATGATGATGACCGGCAGGCCGGGCCAATAATGGCGCACATGGGCCAGCGCCAAAATCCCGTCCTGCTCGCCCAAGCCGATGTCGGTAATCAGCAGGTCAAAATAGGCCCGGTCGAGCGCCTTGTCGCGTTCCTCCACGCTGCTGCACCGGGTGACGCTATAGCCTTCCGCCGACAAAGCAGCAGCCACCACGTGTGAAACCGATGGGTCATCCTCGACCAGCAAGACCTGTCCCTTGGCCATCGATTACTCCTTATCCGCCAGCGGAAAGTGCAGCCGGAAACAGCTTTGCTGTGTCTCGGCGAGCCTCGTATACTGCACCCGCCCGCGCATATCCCCGACCAATTTTCGCACTAGGGCTAGGCCCAGCCCCTGCCCGCCCGGCTTGGTTGAAACGAACGGTGAGTAAATTTCCCGCTCCAGATGTTCGGGTACGCCCGGACCGTTATCATAAACGCCGATTTCTATCGGCAGGCGGATCGACCGGTCCGAGTCCATAAAGGCATAGGCACCGCCAATCGCAAATTTGGTCTCAACATGAATATGCGGCTTTTCCGCCGATGCACAGGCGTCAACCGCATTGGCCATCAAATTCGTCAGCACTTGAATAAGCCCGTCGGGATCAACCGCCGCCAAGGGCAGTGACGGGTCAAAATCCACCGTTATCAAGGGCTGGTCCTGATTTGCGATCGCGATGGATTTGCGGACCCGGTCGATAATGGCATGGACGTTGACGGGCTCGATATTGGCGCGCTTGTCGGTTGACAGGCTTTGCACCCGGTCGATCAATGCGCTGATCCGCTTCACCTCTGATGTGATCAGATCGATAAGCTCGCGTTGCTCCGCATCGACAAATCGCCCCAACAGCTGCGATGCACCCCGAATGGCGGCCAGCGGATTTTTGATTTCATGCGCCAGCACATCGGGGGCATATTTGCCGGTGAAATGCGCGTGCTCGCTTTGCAGTGTTTCAATCTCGTCATCCGGCCGCTGGGCAATAATCATCATACGCTGATCGGAAACGCCAGCGATCGATTCGATATGCACATCCACAAAACTGGTTTTGCGGCCTTTGATATTGAGCGGCGTGCGCCATGCGGAAAAACCGGTAGAGTCGCCGACCAGCGCCTTGACGACCCATTTGCTGGAAAAGTGAAGAAAATGCTCGGCGGACTGACCGACAAAGTTCCTTATCCCAGTCCCCAGCAAGCTTTCTGCGGCGGGATTGGCAAAAATCACGGTTCCCGCACTGTCCAATCCGAAGACGGCGAAGGGCAGATTGGCAACAATATCATCGGCGCAATCGATGCCGGTCAAAGAAAGATTGGCCGCGCGCGTCATGCCGCCGGGTCAGGCCGCTTGCCTGATCGCGGCAGTGCTAGACATGGCAATAGGCCGATAGAAATCGGCAAGCATTTGTAGCACGGTTTCCGCCCGGTCCTCTTTGTTGACCGCGTTGCGAAATTCGGCGGAACCCGGAATGCCCTTGGTATACCAGCCGATATGCTTGCGCGCGACCTTGACCCCGACATCGTCGCCATAGAGGTCGAGCATGTCGCGGTAATGTTCGGTCATCACGCTATACTGCTCGGTCATCGTCGGATCGCCCAGTTGTACGCCATCTTTGAACCAGCGCATCACTTGCCCGAGCAGCCACGGCTTGCCGTATGCACCCCGCCCGATCATGACGCCATCGGCACCGCTTAGCTGCAGCGCCTTTTCCGCATCGGCTATCGAGCAGATATCGCCGTTGACGATGACCGGGATGGAAACCGCCTCTTTGACCCGGCGGACGAATGCCCAATCGGCGCTGCCCTTGTACATTTGATTGCGGGTCCGTCCGTGGACCGTGATCATTTTTGCGCCCAGATCTTGCGCGATATGTGCAAGTTCCGGCGCATTCAGGCTATCATGGTCCCAGCCCATGCGCATTTTGACCGTGACCGGCACATCGACCGCCTTAACTGTCGCCTCGATCAACGCCGCCGCCAAGGGCAGGTCGCGCATCAGTGCCGATCCCGCCTCTCCATTGACCACTTTTTTGACCGGACAACCCATGTTAATGTCGATAATCTGTGCGCCGCGATCCTGATTAAGCTTCGCCGCCTCCGCCATATGATAGGGACTGCATCCCGCCAGCTGCATCGAAATCGGCTCTTCAATTGGATCCCAGGCGGCCTTTTGCAGCGATTGGCGGGTTTCGCGGATCATCGCCTGACTGGCAATCATTTCGGTGACGTTCAAGCCCGAGCCATAGCGCCGCACCAACCGCCGGAACGGACGGTCAGTAACGCCGGTCATCGGGGCCAAAATGACCGGGCAATCGATGGCCAGCGTGCCGATGGAGATGGGAGAAAGTGTCATAATGCGCTATTCGAAAATCAGACTGCCTAAAAATTAAGCAGGCCCTTATCGCTAAACCCTCTGGCAGGCAAGTCTTGCCTGCGCTAGTGCCGCGTCATGAACGCCCCCGCTCCTTCGGCGCAGCCCATTTGCGCGATTGTCTTGGCCGCAGGGGAAGGAACGCGCGCCGGTCAAACGGTGCCCAAACAATTTGCGCCCGTTAGCGGCATGCCGATGTTTCTGCATAGTGTAGAGCGTTTCGCGGCCCATCCGCGCATCGACAGCGTCTATCTTGTGGTCGGTCCCGGGCAGCGGGACATGGCGGAGGCGGCCCTTGACCCCGGCCATCGTTTGAAACTGGTCGTCGGCGGTGCCACCCGCCGTGATAGTGTGTTCAACGCTTTGCAGGCCATTGTCGCCGATGGTGGATGCTCAAAAGTGCTGGCCCATGATGCCGCCCGGCCATTTGTGCCGATCCGCGTTATCGATGATCTGATCGATGCGCTCGGTAATGTGCCTGCTGCGATCCCGGTGCTTCCCGTTGTCGACACGCTCGTCAACGGCGAGAATGGCCGCGCCTTGGCCGCCATCGACCGGAGCAGCAGCTGGCGGGTGCAAACCCCCCAGGCGTTTGATTTTGCGACATTGGTCAGCGCCCATCAATCCTGGCCTGGATCGCAGGAAGCGACCGATGATGCGTCGATGGTCCGCGCATTGGGCAAGGACGTTGCGATGGTGACGGGTGATAGCGAACTGGAGAAATTTACCTATGCCGAAGATTTTGCCGATGCAGCGGAGATCCAAGCCATGATGGTGCGCAGTGGAAGCGGTTTTGACGTCCACCGGCTCGTCCCCGATCGTCCGCTTTGGCTAGGCGGCATAATGATTCCCCACGACCGGGGCCTTGACGGGCATAGCGATGCCGATGTGGTGCTGCACGCCATTACCGATGCGATTTTGGGTGCGATTGCAAAAGGCGATATCGGCGACCATTTCCCGCCGAGCGATGCCCGCTGGAAAAACGCCGCATCGGATGCATTTCTGGAATTTGCCATGCAATTGTTGCGCGGCGATGGTTGGCGACTTTCGAATATCGACGTTACCATTATCTGCGAGGCCCCGAAAATCAAGCCGCACCGGGAGGCTATGCGAGAACGCATCGCCGCAATCATGCAGGTCAATCCCGATCAGGTCAGCGTCAAGGCAACCACCAGCGAAGGCCTTGGCTTCACGGGTCGCGGCGAAGGCATTGCAGCGCAGGCATTGGCAACTGTCCAAAAATGAAAATGTCTCGGCAGAGCGTTTGCATTCGCTCGTTTTCGGGTTTATCGGCGGCGCATGCAGAACCTGTTGCCCCCTGTTTTGACTGCTTTGGCCCAGCGAGTCATTGACGAAAACCTTGCGATCCATCGCACCATTGCCGTCGCAGAAAGCTGCACCGGCGGTTTGGTCAGCGCGGCCCTGACCGATATTCCGGGTAGCAGTGCGGTATTCCTGTGCGGTTATGTGACCTATTCCAATTCGGCCAAGCATGACACGCTGGACGTCAGCGACGATATTATTGAGACCTTCGGCGCGGTATCCATGGCGGCGGCTTGGGCAATGGCGCAGGGTGCCTTGACCAAATCCCACGCCGATGTCGCGGTAGCGATCACCGGCGTCGCTGGTCCGGGTGGCGGGTCCGATAAAAAGCCGGTTGGAACCGTCGTTTTCGCCAAAGCGGAAAAAGGCATGAGCAAAAAAGATGTTTCCGCCGACCGCAAAAATTTCGGCGAGGACAAAAGCCGC